>JAUVJE010000105.1 GCA_030592355.1 Clostridia bacterium | reverse complement strand
TAATGAAGAGATGCTTCCTGCAGTAGGTGATTTTGTTGGGATTCAATATCTTGGAGAAACAAGTGAATCTATAATAAGGGAGATTCTGCCAAGAAAAAGTGTTTATGTCAGGAAAGCGGTTGGTTTGGTTAACCAGTCCCAGACAATGGCGGCCAATTTTGATTATGTATTTATTGTTACGTCTATGAATTTTGACTTCAACATATCACGTTTAGACAGATATTTATCTATTGTCTGGGAGAGCGGAGGCATACCGGTCGTTATTCTGAGCAAAGCTGATCTCTGCGATGACCGGGAAGGGGTTATTGAACAGATTGAAGAAAATCACCCCGGAGTTAATTATCATATGGTAAGCATAATTTCAGGCGAGGGAATGGAAAACATCAAACCATATTTTACAGGTAACAGGACAGTTATTTTTCTGGGCTCCTCAGGGGTGGGAAAATCGTCCCTGCTTAATTATTTGGGTGATGAAAAACTCATGGAAGTTAAAGAACTCAGAAGCAGCATCGATAAAGGACGGCACACAACCACCCACAGGCAGCTTTTTGTATTACCGGAGGGAGGAATAATTATCAATACTCCGGGCATGAGAGAGCTGGGTTTATGGCATGCTGCTGATGGAGTTGAGAAGAATTTTTCCGACATCCATAATAAAATCGAAGAGTTGGAATCTCTATGCAGATTCTCTGACTGCAGTCATAAATCCGAACCAGGCTGTGCTGTCAGGGATGCGTTGAAAACGGGCGAGTTAAGTCAGGAACAGTACGATAGGTACAGAAAACTACAAAGAGAAGCCCGTTGTATGAAGATTAAAATAAGTGCAAAAGCCAGAATCGAAGAACGTAATAAAAGAAAGGCCTTTGCAAAAAAAATAAGGAATTCCAAAAAGGTTCAGTGGTAACAATAGTATTAATTCCTGATTATGGTTTGTAAGAGTTGCAGGTTTCAATGTAGGCCGTTATATTTTCCCATGGAACTTCCGGTTCTATCATATGGGTAGGGCAGCAATACAATCCGCCCATTGGACCGGCAATATCAAGGTTTCTGTTAACAGCCGCCCTGACTTCATCAGTGGTTCCAAAAGGCATGGTGGTTTGTGTTCCGATAGTGCCTTTGAAACTGATTTTATCGCTGTATTTCCCGTATATCTCTTTAAAATCCATGCATTCGGGCTGAACAGGATTCAATATATCAATTCCACATTCTATAAAGTGGGGAATCAGCGGTTCAACATATCCGCACGAATGATAATCAATCAAAATATCAGGATTAACCGATTTAGCTGCTGAAATGATTTTTGCAAAACGCGGTTTTATCCATTCGCAATACATAGCTTCACTCATCATAAGAGAGTTCTGCATACCAACGTCGTCGCCTGTAAGTATTATATCCACTCCGGCTTCTGCAAAAACACAGGCCCGGTGGCAGGAGATTTCAGTGATGCGATCCAGGTGATATGCGGCCAATTCTTTATCGAGAATCATATCCGTCATGAGTTGTTCCATACTACGGAGATACCAGGCTATTTCCCATACAGTGCAGGCCATTTCCGCAGATGCGGCATAACCCTTTGTATGAATTTCATCAACCTCTTCTTTAATATGTGAGGTTTTGGCTGATAAATAAGCCGGATAGGGATATTTTTCGAATTCGGTTAAAGATGCGAAGCTTTCCATGGGATGAACGAAATGTGACATATGCGCACAGGCTTCACTGCCCGGTTCATGCCCGACGCCCCATTTATCGATTTTTATTTTGGAAGTGGGATTCTTGAAATATGAAAGATAATACAACCTGCTTACGGGTTCAGGCAATAGGTCGGTTACGTAAATCTCGGGAAAATCAAAATATTCGTTATAAGATAATGCTTCCTCACCGGTTCTTGCTGTATATTCGTTGATTTGGGAAGGACATAAGATAAGATTCACGGGGGCGTACTCATATCCTGTCTTTTTATATATAGACAATAAGTTTTCTCTGGGTGTCATAATTATCCTCCGCATAAATGCCTTCTGCAATAGTATATCAGTAGAAATGAAAAAGCAAAACTCCGGAGCTCATTGTATGTTTTACAATTTAAGGGGCATTGCTGTATAATCCGATTATGTTAGATTGGATTAAGGAGACCACCATGGGCAGCATTCCGCTATCAAGAAAAAGAGTATTTGACGCATTTGATTTTACCAAGCCGGATAAGGTTCCCGTCGAGCATTTTCCCTCAACCAGAGGGTACTTTGACTACGGTGAAAAGATGCGGGATTTATTTATAAAATATCCGGGGGATTTCGGTGATGTGTCAAAGGTGGATATACCGGTTATCCCGGATGGCGCTTATGATGAATCCGGGGAATATTATGAAGAAAAAATGGATGAGTGGGGTATCCTATGGGCTTTTAGGATATTTCAGATACAAGGGCATCCACTCAAGAGGCCGCTGGATGACTGGAAAAACTTAGATAGCTATAAATTGCCGCCTGTACCCTATGGATCAGAAAGATTTAAAGAATATATAAAAAACCAGAAGAAGAAGTATTTCGCAATGCAAGGAATGTTTACTCTTTTTGAACGCCTTACAGCAGTCAGGCTTTTTGAGGATGTACTGATGGATATGCACATGGATACCCCTGAAATCAACCGGTTGGCGGATATGATAACTGATTATTATTTAAAGACGATTGACAATCTTCTGGAAGCGGATGTGGACTGTGTAGAATTCGGGGATGACTTTGGCACCCAGACCGGGCTTATGATTTCACCTGAGATTTTCAGAAATTTTTTAAAGCCCAGATATCAGAAAATGATTGACAGGGTGAAAAATGCGGGAAAGCTGGTTCATTACCATTCCTGCGGAGCAAATACAGAACTGCTTGAAGATATTGCGGATATGGGCATCGACTCATACTGGCCGCAGCTTACAGCCTATAATCAGAAGGAACTCGCCGCATTCCTGAAAAAGAAAAAAATAGCATGCGCCCTGCACTTCAGGGGAGAAGTGATGAATTTCAGTACTCCTGCACAGATTCGTGAAAAAGTGATGGAAACGGCTGAAATTTTCGATGTAAAAAACGGCGGGGGATGGTTTTACATAGAAGTAGACGACGGCTTCCCATATGAGAATACAAAAGCGCTTTTTGAAATTGTAAACGAAATCAGATAAAACCATCCATACATCCTTGGGATGTATGGACGACCGTATGAAAACAAATTAATTTATTTAAAATTCTACTGAAGCTATGAGCCGTTTTAGATTATTGAGACCGGTTTCAATTGCAAACAGAGGTTCTTCAAGGCCCTCGAATTCAATTGAGAGGGTTCCGTCATAACCATACTGCTTTATTATATTCATACATTGGCTCAGAGGAAGGTCTCCATGGCCGATGATTGCGCCGCGCAGGTATGTGCCGTAGCGTGTGTAGAACCATCCGGGGCCTGGATTAAAAGTTGAGCCGTTTTTAATATGAAAGTCCTTAAAATGCACATGGAACGCATAACTGATCAAACGCCCTACAGCTTCTACCGGATCTTCGTCTACGCACATGAAATTACCTACATCAAGCAATACTCCGAAATTGTCATGATCTACTTCATTCACCAGCATTTCGATGCGGAGGCTGTCCTGTGAATAGCGTCCGTGGTTTTCTACCATTGTTTTTATTCCAAGTTCTGATGCAAATTTCGTTATTTCTCTGCATCCTTTGGCAATTCTGGGAAGATAGTATTCAAAGCTGCGGGCTTTTTCCTCGCCGCTATTGAACCCAAAAGTGGCATCGTGGCGCATTTTATCAACTCCCAGGGCCTGTGCAACGAGAACCTCTTTTTTCACACGTTCTATTTCCTTATCCAAGTTGCCTTCCGAACCTTTCAGCATATCCGCAGGAGTGGCAAAATTAGCAAGGGAAAGTCCTGCATCGTCCACGCGCTTTCGTATTTTTTTTGCGAGTTTTATCCTCTCGCTGTGTTCTTTGACGGGAAGGTTGGAGAATTCAATTGCGTCAAACCCCAGTTCTGCCGTCTTTTCAATAATGTCAAGATACTCCATTTTGCCCGAACCCGTTAACTTGCTGTAAGAATATGAGCTTATTCCTATTTTCATTGTACTGTCTCCTTAGATTAATTTTCTTAAAAAATCAACTGCTTTTTTTATATCTGCCTCAGGCTGGTCACCGACTTCCCGTTCAATGGTGAGAAATCCTTTATAACCAGACTGCGACAGTACCTTCAGATATTCCGCGAAATTTACATCGCCTTCGCCAAGGGGAGTTTCAATAAACGCGCCCGCCCAGCTTTTAGTATGGTGAACATACAGGTCTTCAGGATCGCACTTGCTGAGCATTCTGCCGTCCTTAGCGTGAGTATGAATAATATAGGGAGCAAGATTTGCAACAGCATCCTCAGCTTTTTCACCTATAACCATTACAAGATTTGCCGGATCGAAATTCACCTTGATTCCGGTGCATGGAAGATCTTCAATGAAACCCTTAAGCACCATTGACGGCTCAGGTCCTGTTTCAATCGCAAAAGAAACTCCCGCGGAATCAGCATACTCGCCTAATTCGGCGCACGAATCATAAATTATTTTATACCTGTCATGATTTTTATCAGAGGGGATGGCTCCCACATGTGTTGTGACGGCATTTGTGTCAAGGTCCACCGCCAGATCGATTATTCTTTTGGACAATTCTATCCTTGCAGGGTTGGTTTCAGGATGCGAAAAACCTCCTCCTCCGGGATCGCCGCATAATGCCGAAACTACAAGGCCGTTGGATTTTATATAGTCAAGTAGTTCAATTCTTTGTTTTAAAGAGAGGGCACCCGGAGTCATTTCGCCGCGTGTTGCGTAGATCTGCACGCCGTCGGCTCCAAGTTCAGCCGCTTTTTTTATACCTTCCCGTACAGGAAGTCTGAATGAATCAACGATAATTCCGATTTTAAATGCCATGGCCATACCTCCGTCATTTGTAATTCTACTCCAAGGTCCTCAAAATTACCACACCGATTTTTGAACACCCGAAGGGTATTTATGGAAAATTCAACAATTATCCAAAGGATAACCAGCGATTTGAAATAAGTCAGGTGTTGATGGGAAACTAACTCTTTCCATCCTGACAGAGGAAATTTGGTTTCAGACGAAGTTTGAAAGACTTTTCCAGAACGTCGTGTATAGAGATACACAAGTGAAGGAAAATGTAGCTTCAAACACAGTAAGTTTGGCATATCATAAAATAAAGCCACTGGTTGAAACATTTCAAATCCAGTGGCTGTTTTTATTAATAGGGCAGACGGTGAAACCAAATTGACCTGTCAGGTTAGCCGAGTATGCTTATTAGTATACCGGCAGCCACTGCAGAACCGATTACACCGGCCACATTGGGACCCATTGCATGCATAAGCAGGTAGTTGGAAGGATTGGCTTCCTGTCCGACCTTCTGTGAAACCCTTGCTGCCATTGGCACGGCAGAAACACCGGCTGATCCGATGAGTGGATTGACTTTGCCCTTGGTAAGCCAGTACATAAGCTTTCCGCCCACAACGCCGAATGCGGTTCCGATGGCAAAAGCAACGAGGCCTAAGAGTATAATTATTACTGTGGTCGGAGCAAGGAAGTTTTCTGCTGTTGCAGTTGCTCCGACTCCTATTCCAAGCAGTATGGTAACTATATTAATTAATTCGTTTTGAATGGTTTTTGAAAGTCTGTCTATAACTCCGCTTTCCCTTGCCAGGTTTCCGAGCATAAGCATCCCGACCAGCGGGGCAGCTGCAGGTATTAGCAAGACAACCAGTATTGTTACTGCGATGGGGAAAATAATTTTTTCTTTTTTGGAAACAGGTCTGAGCTGTTTCATTACGACTTGCCGTTCTTTTTTAGTTGTAAGAAATTTCATTATAGGCGGCTGTATAACCGGTACCAACGCCATATACGAATATGCCGCAACCGCAATTGCACCCAAAAGATGAGGGGCAAGTTTGGTTGCTGTAAATATTGCAGTAGGTCCGTCAGCTCCGCCGATTATACCAATTGCACCGGCGTCAAGCGCTGTAAATCCGGCAAAGGAAATGCCGAAAATTGTAAATGCAGGAATCAGCTGAGCTCCGATGAATGTGAAGAAAATCCCGAACTGAGCAGCAGCCCCAAGTAAGAATGTCTTGGGATTTGCAATCAAAGGACCAAAGTCGTTCATTGCGCCTACTCCCAAAAAAATCAAGGGAGGGAATATTCCGGTTTTTATACCTATGTAGAATAAATCAAGTATTCCGCCCTTTTGGAGTATTTGCATATAATCAGGTTTGAAGTTGGCAATTGCTGTATTTGACCAAAATTCAGGATGGTACATCTGAGTACCCGGAAGGTTTGTCAACAGCATTCCAAAAGCTATAGGGATGAGAAGAAGGGGTTCATATTTTTTCACAATTCCCAGATAAAGCAAAAAGCAGGAGAAGGCAATCATGATTAGTTGGGGTATCGTCATAGTTGCGAATCCGGATTCTGCTAAAAGTTTTCCAATGGCATCAATAAAATTCATATATCAATAACTCCGTCAGTTTAATAATTCTTCTCTGCCGGTCGTATTCCATACCGGTGTGTCATTACCGATCCGTTTAAAGGACTTAACGACTATTTTACATTCAGGCGAAATGCCTGCCTTGACAAGACTTGCCTGAATCGCCGCGGTAATAACTGCGATTAACTCTCCGTCGTTTTCAATATCCGCATCCATTTCAATACTTTTAACATCGGATGCCCTTATTATTTCAGGTTTTACCTTCTTCTTTTCCCTGTCGTCTGCCATCACTTTACCGAACAGGTAAATGAAGACTGATAGTGCAATTAATGCAAAGAAAACAACCGATATTCCCACTATAGACTGCAACCACATTTATAAGCGGCCTCCTTTTTACGTTTCATGTCGTAATTTACCATAAATTGCCGATGCAGTCAATAATTTACAGGTGAATTTTGCTTATTAATTTTGTTTATTTTGTTTATTAGAGGTGGTTCTTTTTACATTGTCAGCCGATGGCAGAAAATTAACCCGACAGGTCTGTTTAATTGTGATGGGTGCCTTAATATGGTATATTATACGGGTAATAATCTCTTACGGAGGGTTGTACATGGCACAAAAGAAGAAACCTGTGAAAAAGGGAAAAAAGAAAAAACCTTCGCTGTTTAAAGAAATAGTCGGCATACTTGTAATCATGGCGGGCGTGCTTGTATTTTTCGGTGTGTTCTTTGAGGCATCGACGGGAGTGTTCGGGAAAATTACATCAAACCTGCTGTCGGGTACGCTTGGCTGGACCTATAGGATTTTCCCGTTTCTTATAATTGCACTCGGAATTTTTCTGATATTCACATCATATGATATAAACTGGGAGAGACGGTCCGGTTTAATATTGCTGATGCTGTTGCTCATTGCATGTTTTTTCCAATTAACCTATATTGACAAGCATGGGAATGTTTTTGCAAATGAGGCGTTTTTAAGAAAATTCGAGATGTTTTATACACTCGGCAATAGCGGAGAAGCGACAGGCGGTGTGTTTGGCGCCGTTATTACCAATCCTTTGATTTC
The DNA here is from genome assembly GCA_030592355.1 of Clostridia bacterium. GTDB lineage: Bacteria > Bacillota > Clostridia > DUPQ01 > DUPQ01 > JAFGQE01. Next base: position 990 of record JAUVJE010000105.1, on the reverse strand, counting down.
TATATTCGGCATCGCCGGAACATATGTCATACTTATAGCATTTTCACTCATTGATATAATACTTGTTACAAATGCATCATTCAGAGAATTTTTCATAAGGGTAAAGAATAGAATTATGGCGGTATTTAAATGGATGATGGAAAGTTTCAAACCCATCAATGAACAAACGGGTGATAAGAAAAAACTAAAGACAAAGATAGAGAGAAGAGAATTACAGGAGGACGAACCTTACAGACAACAGAGATTTAACCTAAATAAAACTAAGAAGCAGATTGATTTTTCAGTAGAGAAAAGAGGTAGTAAAGAAGATATTAATATGTTTGGTGAAGGTTCCGGGGCATCAGGAGACAATAAATCGCATATTAAAAAAAGAAAAGCGCTGAAACAAAGCAAAAGAGTCGTTAATAAGAAAGAGACGGGAGCTGCCGGACTGGCTGGAAAAACACCTGTGCAGGTTAAAGAGAGCACTCCGCGAATTAATTCAAAGGGTTATATTTTCCCGCCTTTGAACCTTCTTGACGACTTTTCATATGAGGATGGATATGGTGATAATTGCGACCAGATTGCGGAATTATTGGAAGAAACCCTACTAAGTTTCGGGGTTGAAGCCAAAGTTGTAAATTATTCCAAAGGCCCTACTGTCACAAGATATGAGCTTCAGCCCAAAAGCGGCGTCAAGGTCAGCAAGATAACCAACCTGGCCGATGATATTGCACTTAACCTTGCTGCCAGAGATGTAAGGATAGAAGCGCCGGTTCCCGGTAAAGCTGTAGTTGGGATTGAAGTGCCTAATAAAGAAAAATCCATAGTGTCGCTTAAGGAAATAATTGGTTCAAAAGAGTTTATAAATCATGAGAGTCCCGTAGCTATAGCAATCGGAAAGGATATTGGAGGCAAGGTCATAGTGGCGGATGTGAGGAAAATGCCGCATATGCTCATAGCCGGAGCCACGGGTTCAGGAAAGAGCGTTTGCATCAACTGTATAATTTC
>JAUVJE010000189.1 GCA_030592355.1 Clostridia bacterium | reverse complement strand
ACATTCAAACTGCCGAATCCGGGACTTTCATAAAAATTCCCACCATTATCATCTGAATAAAAAAACCGTGCTATAGCTTTACCATTGAAACTTTCCCATGAATTCGGGTCCGGTCCCAGGCACCTGTGGTATGATGCGGGAACTATAATTCTGCCGTTGGAAAGTTGTACTACCCGGTCATTATTGGTAACAAAATATCCGGGATAATTTATACAGTATCTGCCATCATCAAACGTCTTGCTTTCGTCACATGATATCCTCATAAAGGCTCTTGTATCATGAAATCCCCTTCTAATGCAGTAAAAAACAGCAATTTTTCCATCATTTACACGGAGGACCGACACACTCATGATATTTTTAGCAGTGTGCTCTTCCCTAGTGAAAAGTATTTTCATATCACCAAAGGATTCACCATCGTCATACGAGTAGACGGCGGCAATATCCGCAGCCGCATCATCTCTGCCTTTATCTCCTAAAAACCTGCTGTAAACAAACGTGATGGTTCCATCTGCAAGTTTTATAAAAGCACCTTCGCTGTTCCTTGGATTATTCTCTCCCGGAGGTAAATCAAGAATTATTCTGCCCAACATAAACAACCTCCCGCATTTTTATATTTGAAACGGTATATACCGCAAGACCCGCCCAGATGAAAAAAAAGCAAATTATCTGATGTACGTTGAATTGATTCCCAAGGATAAGACCCGAAACAAGCATCAGTGACGGAGCGATATACTGCAGGAATCCCACCCTGGTAAGAGGGATTCTTTTTGCTCCCTCTGAAAATAACAACAACGGTCCGAGGGTAACTATTCCCGCAAGTATTATGAAGATATCCGGTAGTATCCCGCTGTTGAGAAAAATTGCGCCTTCCTTCCCCCCTATAATAAAAAGCACTGCCAAACTGATTGGGAAAAGGATGGTTGTTTCCATGGTCAGTGATTGAATTGAGTCGAGACCGGCTGTTTTTTTATATAATCCATATAATCCGAAAGTTACTGCAAGGGTAAGCGCAATCACAGGCACCTGTCCCTGGCTAATAATGTAATAAACAACCCCTATGGACACCAGGGCAAGGGCACCAACCTGTCCTTTCGTCAGTTTTTCTTTCAGGAATACAACTCCGAGTAAAATACTGACTATCGGGTTGATGTAATATCCCATGCCCGCCTGTGTATAGTCGCCTATTCCTATGGCATATATGTAAACAGTCCAATTAATGGCCAGGAGCAGTGCGCCCGCAGTTATGAGCAGCATCTTTTTTCTGTCTTTTATTATTTTAAAAGTTCGGAGATTTTTAGTAGCAACTAAAAATATTAGTACTGTAATAAAGGAAAATGAAATTCTGTAAGCAATTATTTCAAAACTGGATGCATGGGAAAGAACGTTCCAATAAAGCGGCATGACTCCCCACCAAAGATACGCCGCCGTCATGGCGATTGTGCCCTTTTTTAATTCTGTCATGTGTTGCCCCCGGATTACATTTTTCTCAGTTTACCATATTTGTATAATATATTCTATTCGGGGGTAAAAGTAATGATTCAGCTATTTAATCAGAAGCGACCTCTCAACTTCCATTTTCATATTAATGTACTCTTTTGAGTAAATTTTGTCATAATTTCTTGGTCTGTCAAAACCCGGAACCAATTCACCGGTGATTACCGCCGGCCTGTTTGAAAGGATATAAATTTTGTCTGACAGGAACAAGGCTTCGTCAATATCGTGTGTCACAAAAACAACTGTCTTTTTATGGTTTCTCCAAATTTTTAAAAGCCACTGCTGCATCTGCTTGCGATTGATGGCATCCAGCGATGAAAATGGTTCATCAAGAAGCAGTATGTCCCTATTCTCAAGATATGTTCGCAGCAATGCAACCCTTTTCGCCATTCCCCCGGAGATTTCATCAGGCCGGTAGTTTTCAAATCCTTCAAGACCAAATTCCCTGATCAGTTCCAGAACCTCTTCATTAAACCGGTCTTTCCTGCCCGTTTTAATTTCCAGAGGGAGAATAATATTGCTGTAGACGTTTCTCCAAGGCATCAGAAGCGTCGTTTGCTGAAGATACGATGTGGTTCCGCTAATATTGAAATTCCCCGAATCGCAGGATACAAGCCTGGCTATAATTCTTAGCAGTGTGCTTTTTCCACATCCGCTGGGTCCCACCACCGAAACGAATTCGTTTTTTCCCACGGAAATGCTGATGTCCTTCAGCACATCCATTTTTTCTCCGTTTTTAACGAAAGATTTATTCAATTTAGAAATTTCAATGCTTTTCAATTAATAAACGCGTTGGTGAACGCTTCCTCCGATTTAACTATTTCTTCAATGAAGCCGTTGTCAAACAACCATCCAGTATATCTATCCCATGTTTCGGTTTTTTGAATTCCCCACTTTTCTGCATCGCCCTGATACTTGTCCATCAGAAATCTCTGACTTGCTTCAACAAGGTCCTTATCAAGCTCAGGAGCATGCTTCAGCAATATTGCAGCCGCTTTATCAGGATTTTTTATAGCATACTCATATCCTTTTGCTACAGCGGACATAAAGTCTTTGACCATCTTTTTATTGCTGCTGATATTTTCTTCGTTGGTGATTATAACAGGTGTGTAAAAATCCAGAACATCTGAAAACTCCGCTATACCAAAATAATTGACATCCATTCCCTTTAATTCGGCTTCTTTTAGTGTCCATGCTTCATACACCCACGCAAAATCAACCGCCCCGGTTGCACTTGCAACAAAAAAATCCGTATCTCCTATTGTTACAATTTCAACTGTATTCGAGTCACCGCCGCTTTGCTCCATAAGATATTTGACCATTGCTGTTTCAATATCAGAACCCCAGCCGCCATACTTTTTACCGGAAAAATCCGCAGGACTCATTATACCTTCGGACTTAAGGGACATAAAGCCGGATGTGTTGTGCTGAATTACCGCCGCCACCGAAACCACGGGAATTCCCTGTGCACGCGCAAATGTGACATTTTCCTGATAGCTTATACCGAACTGCGCCGTATTGGCAGCCACCAGCTGCTCCGCGGTTCCCTCGGATGGTTGAATAATCTCAACATTCAGACCTTTATCTGCAAAATAACCATTCTCAAGGGCTACATAAACACCTGTATGATTGGTATTTGGAGTCCAGTCCAGCACAAAGGTAATATCGCTGGTGCTTTTTGGCGTGCATCCAACTGATATTATAGCTGCCAGAATGAAAATCATTAGTATAATTGTAGTTTTTTTCATATTTTAGTCTGCCTTCCATGTAATAATTTTATTTTCTAAAAACTCTATGAGTTTGAAAAGCGTGATGCTAAGTGCCGCGATTATTAGTATATCTGCAAATAATGCAGCGGTTTTAAATGAGCTCATCGCCCTGGTCATGTAAATTCCAAGGCCCTTTGACGCTCCCGTCCATTCCGATATAACCGCACCCATTACAGCATAGGCGGCGGATATTTTAAGACCGGAGAAAAAGTACGGAGCCGCCGACGGAAGTTTCAGTTTCGTAAAAATCTGCCTTTTTGAGGCATTCATCCCTACCATCATTTCCATTAAATCCCGGTTTGTTGATTTGAACCCCTGAATGAGGCTGATAGCCACGGGGAAAAAAACAACCAGTACTATAAGTATTATCTTAGGTGTAATCCCAAATCCAAACCAGATGGCAAGCAACGGAGCCAGCGCCACCAGCGGAATCGTCTGACTCAGAACTGCAAAAGGCATAAATGTTTTTTCAAATATTTTTATGGAATCAACCGCAACTGCAATCAAACACGCCGCCGCCACGCCGATTACAAAGCCCAAAAGGGTTTCATAAGCTGTTACCGCTGTGTGACCAAGGAGCACCTCCCACGATTTAACCAACTCGCTTACTATAGCGGTTGGCGCCGGCAGTCTGTATTCGGGCGTATTCGTGATCTTTACAATAATTTCCCACAGCAATATAAACAGCGTCATCGCTGCGGCCGGATATATCATATTCTTAACTTTACCTTTATGGTCGTTCATCACATACCCATCAGAAATATTCCTAAGTATTTTTCTGCCTTTTATGCATGTGGTTGCGTAATGACGATGCCCTTATACAAGAAATACCGCCCTGAGCGGCGGTAAAAACATTTGTCATTTCCTACGCCGGCATTATCCGGATCAGGTTTGGTGGTCGGAATGCAATCCCTCTCAGCCTCTTCTTTGGCTCCCACATGAATATTTTGTTGTTAATACATTATACTCCCATTATTACTATTTGTCAAGCATTTTTCGAATATTTGTTATTATAAATTGCCCCGTAAATTACCCATTATACAATCTTTATAATTCTAAAAATCACAAGTATTTATTCGCCAATTAATTCTGGTGTTTTATCCGGATTCGCTT
>JAUVJE010000162.1 GCA_030592355.1 Clostridia bacterium | reverse complement strand
GTGGTTGTCGGGGCTGACCAGGTCAATGATGGAAGGCGGATTGAATTCTACGGAAACTTTCTTTGATTTGATGCCAAGATATCCTCATGCAATTAAAACAATTTTTCACACTATTCAGATGGGGTTTTCCAAATTATTCGGATATAGGCTTTTTTCATTCAGATTAATATCACTAATTGCTGCGATTGCCGTCCTGGTGTTGTTCTATAAAATAGCGTTACTGATTCTGACGAAAGAAAAAACAGCACAATGGGCTGTTGTAGCTCTATCAGTGTGTATACAATTTATATATGCATCTCACTTCGCACGGCAGGAAATCATAATCCTTGCAGGTATGCTTGGCATTATCCGTTATATTCTTAATAATAATAAAAATTGGAATTGGAAAAAAGACATTGCCGCTGCGGTAATGACCGGACTGTTCGCAGGTATCCACCCCAACAGTTTTCTTATTGCGGCTGCAGCAGGCTCCCTATATTTATACTTTATATTAAACCGGGAAAATGTAAAACTCACAAACCTGCTCACATATATTTGTGCAACGGGATTGATTGCTGGTTTATTCGTAGGTTTAAGTTGCTTATTTGACGGCAATTTTATTGCCCACTACCTGGAATACGGCGATGGCCTGGGTGTGCAGAGCGCCCTGGCTGCTAAGTACGACGGAATTTTATATTACTATAAAAAGCTTTTTAATATGACAGGAGTCACATATTACACTCCGTTCATTAAGGGCGAATTGATTCTTTTTGCAACAGCAGCGGTGACGACTTTACTCGCATCTTTTTGGGATAAAAGATTATTAAAGGCTCTGCTTCCTTTGTTTGCTGTTAATATTGCAATCATAATCATCGGCAGGTTTTCACAACCGGGAGTAATTTTCATATTCCCATTCGGATTCTTGCTTGTATTTATGATGTTGGAAAAGATTGCAAAAGGAAAGATATGGATAACAGCGCTGGCAATTTGCCTGGCTCTTATTGTAAATTCAATAATTGGAATAATTCCTTATTTAAACAATGACTATGATGAGTATCTTGTCCAAATCAAGGCACAGGTTCCGGTGGATGCAGCCGTGCTTGCCAATCTCAATTCTGAGTATGCTTATGGAGGCGGCATGGCTTATGATTATCGTAATCTTGCCTATCTTCCGGATCATGGGATGAGTTTTGCAGACTATATCGAATCCAGGGGAATAGAGTATATAATATACCCTGAGGAAATGGACTTTATTTATAAGAGACGGCCGGTGTGGAATGTAGTCTATGGTAATCTTTTTCATTATTACGATGACATGAATATTTACCTGGACAATGAATGTGAAATGCTCTATGAGTTTACATCGGCATATGCAATGAGAATCCAAAAATTTGCAAATGACAGGGATTGGACGGTCCGGATATACAAGGTAAAAAAATATGAATAAAAAAATTGAATTCAACAAGCCGTTTTATGATGACAGAGATTTTCAAAATATAGAAAAGTGTCTTAAAAGCGGGCGGGATTATAAAGAAGATGTTATAGGGCATCTGCTCGGTGCAACCGGTGCCGGTTCGATATTGCTTACTTCCGGGGCGACCTCCGCAATGGATTTGTTTTTCGCGGGTGCCGCGCTGCCTCAAAATACTGAAGTAATAATGCCTTCATTTACATTCCCATCTGCCGCAAATGCTATTTTAAGAGCCGGTCTGAAACCGGTATTCGCAGACATCGATGAAAAAACTCTTGTCTTGGATATCAATGATGTGAAAAACAAAATTTCAGGGCAAACCTCCTGCATCATGCCGGTTCACTACGGCGGTGTTTCCATGGATATGGACGAGTTGTTCCTGGTAGCTGAAAAACTCGGAATTTGCATTTTTGAAGATGCCGCACTGTCTTACCGCGGATACTATAAAGGTAAGCATCTGGGGACAATGGGAAGCGCGGGTGTAATCAGCTTTCATTCAACAAAGAATATTTCGAGCGATGGCGGAGGTGCGTTATTACTAAGGGACCAAGAGAAAATAGAACTGTATCCGGAACTGTTGGCAAACGGCACAAATAAACCTTCATTTGTACGAGGGGAAGTTAATGAATATACATGGCAGCAGCCTGGAGCGGGAACTGAAATGAGTTGTCTGACGGCAGCCCTTTTAAATGCACAATTGGAAAAAGACGAGGAGATATTATCCGGACGGGAAGAGCTATGGAATGGTTATTATGCGATACTGAAATCAGCGGATGTTAATGAGTTTGCGGATTTGCCTGTGGTACCGGATTATAATACAAACAATTTTCATGTATTTTATTTGGTATTTAAAACGGCTGCTATTAGGGAGCATGTTAGATTAACACTCAAAAAGTCGGGCATTCAGGCATATATACACTATAAACCCCTTCACTCATCCCCCATGGGGCAGAAACTCGGTTTCATGGTCGCAGACTTACCAATTACTATAAGTGTCTCTAAACGGCTCTTGAGACTTCCGATGCATATGCATATGAGTTTAAGTGATGTTGAATATGTATGTGAAATAATAATGGCGGCGGTGAAGAATGCATGACGCCGGAATAAGCATAGTAATCCCTGTATACAACGGGGAAAGAACCATTGGCGAACTTGTGGAAAAACTGGTAAAAGTTCTTTCGGATTTTGGTGAGTATGAAATTATTCTTGTCGATGACTCAAGCTCCGACGGTAGTTTTGAAATTATAAAAAAGCTTGCACTTGAGAAGGCTGAAATCATAGGAATATCCCTTGATGGCAATTACGGTCAGCAAAGTGCAATTTTATGCGGATTGAATAATGCATCAATGGAATATACCGTAATCATGGATGATGATCTTGAACATGATCCCCGGGACATTCCGGCATTGTTCATGGAAATAAAAAGGGGTTGTGATGTCGTCTATGCCATAAACTCGAACAAGGGGGGAAAGCCATTGGTCAGAAGCCTCGGCTCGAAGCTAAGAGATACTATATTCAATATGCTGACAGAGAAACCAAAGGATGTTAAAGTGTGCAGTTTCAGAATCATGAACAGGACTACGGCAGATAGTGTAGTGAAAGCGGGCGGCGGCTTTGTTTATATTTCTATGGAAATACTGAGACATACTAAAAATATTAGAAATATAGAGGTTTCTTATGGACAGAGGGGACGTTCCGGGCACAGTCTTGTCAAGCTGGCAATATTATTTGCGAAAATATATTTTAATTATTCAAGATGCAGATTATTTAATAGATTTAGAAGTACAGGACCGGCATACGGCATACGGGCAATAGTGTGAAAGGGATCTCGCGATGAAAGTTCTTGTTTTGGGCGGAGGCCACTGCCAGCTGAATATGATAAAACGGCTCAGGGGCGAAGGCCATTATATAATCCTTGTGGACTATCTTGAAGATAATCCCGGTAAGGAATATGCGGATGAGCATCATAGGATAAGCACCTTTGACGCACCTGCTGTCTTAGAACTTGTGAAAATAAGCGGGGCTGAGGCAATCCTTACAATGGGAACCGACCAGCCGGTGCTCACTGCATCAATTGCTGCAAAAGAATCCGGACTTCCTTTTTATATTGCTCCCGAAACAGCTATTGCCGTTACGAATAAACGGGTGATGAAAGAAGTGTTTTCAAAGAATGGAATACCGACTGTGGGATACAGACTCATAAGCAGGGATTTCATGGAAGAGGATATTGCCGGAATCAGTTTCCCTGCGGTTTTAAAGCCCGTGGACAGCCAGGGCCAGCGGGGGATTTTTAAAGTATGTGATTTTTCTGAAATAAAGCGGCATATAGACGAAACGCTTTCATACAGTAATGAACACCGGGCTCTCCTTGAAGATTTTTACCCTAATGATGAAGTGACAGTCAACGGATGGGTGCATGACGGGAAAGCACATATACTTTCAGTTGTAGACCGAGTCACCATGGAAATAGACAATAGGATCGGGATATGCTTATGTCATAATTATCCTTCCCTTCATATGAATAAATACGGCGGCGAAATTGTAAGGCTGACACAGAAAATCGCAAATACCATGGGAATCGCTGAAGGTCCTTTATATTTCCAGTATCTAATTGGCGAAGACGGCCTTCTTGTAAATGAGGTCGCCATGAGAATCGGTGGTGCTTACGAAGATATCACAATACCCATCATAAGCGGGATAGACATTTTAGGAATGGTAATGGAGTATGCCCTAAAGGGTGAAGCGGATACAATAAGATTATTGAATTATAACATAGCCTTAAATGACACATTTATATCGACGCAACTATTTTTCATTAATCCGGGGACTATTTCTTACATTACACCTAAGGAGGAACTTGAAAACATGGATTGCGTCAGGGGCGTCAGGTATATAATCGTAAAAGGCGATATTATGGAGCCAATTAAGAATGCCACGGCCAGAGCCGGATACATAATAATAGAAGGCGCGGATTTCGATGATACGATTACCAATATCAACAGAGTATTCAATAAAATGCAGGTTCTTGACGAAAACAAAAATAACCTGATAGTCAAATACTCCGACTATAAAGAAAAATACAAATTCCTTAAGTAATCAGCTAATCAGCCCGGGGTCAGTCGGTTGATTTAGTAAAAGATTACTACTGCATTGCCTTCGGTGGTGTTGGGAATTCTAATATTTACACAACCGTCGAAATACTTAAATTCACAAGCTTCCATGTTTATTGTTGCTGATATGGGTTTTGGAGCATGGATTTTTAAATTTAGTGAACAATTTTCCTCCTTGCCGGAAAAACTGCCGCGGCGTTGGGATATTATTATCTGAATATTTTCTTTGTTCTCACTGCAGCTTACAAGCATTTCACTTCGTTTACCGTTCCGGTAATCCATTGAAATACCATCGTCATTGTAAATAGTGCAGGAGGAATCACCGCCGGGGAAGATGTCAAGCGTAAGGCTTTCAACCGGCTTTTCACCAATATAATTCATGACCGGCTGTGTGGGGATTATAGCCCCTGCCTTTGCCAACAAAGCTCCGCCCCTGCTTTCGGGGGACATGTATTTACAAGAGTGCGGCCCGCTGTATTCCTCTCCTGTAAACCAGTCTGTCCATTTCCCTTCCGGCAGGTATAAGTCGTCCGTATAGCAAGTGACCAGCAGGCTGTCGCCCAGCATGTACTCCATAATGAATTTGTCAGTATTCGGATCATCCGGATAAAGGAAGGGAAGAGGCCTCATTATGGGCATTCCGGTAAGATAAGCCTGGTAAGCCGTAGAATAAATGT
>JAUVJE010000038.1 GCA_030592355.1 Clostridia bacterium | reverse complement strand
CCCGTCACTATTTGTAAAGCTCCCGCTGATAGAACCGCTTATTCCAGATATCAGGAAAATAACAAGCACCACCAGAACCGCCTGTCCCCAATTGCCACTGAGAATCCTCCTTGATTCAGCTTTTATTTCACAATTTTCTTTTGTTATTGAATACTCGCTCATTTCACATCTCCATTCCCATTGCCAATGCAGCCATATCATCGGGTATCAACCGATGAAGCTCTGGTTTTAAAACCTCATACAAGGCTTTTTCAACTGTCTCAGGTTTGAATATCTTTGTTTCTTTAATTAGTTTACCAATCATTATCAACATTGCATAGGCTTTATGCCCCATTTCTCCAGCTTTTTTAGCCGCATCGATAGAAAAAATCTGTTTTTTTGATGATTTTATTTTATCTTCGCCCACCAATGACATATCGGCAAGTATAAATCCTGTGTTTTTTACATAAGACTCAAATTTATCGATTGCTGGTTTTGTCATACAAATCAACACATCGGGATTATTAATTATCGGAGAACCTATTTCTCCATCTGATACAATCACATGGCAGTTAGCAGTACCTCCCCTCATTTCAGGACCGTAGGAAGGAAACCAAGTGGTATTTTTACCCTCCAGAATAGCCGAAACACTAATAATTCTGCCTGCTGACAGAATTCCCTGTCCGCCAAATCCAGCTATGATAATTTCATAGTTCATCTCAAACCTCCAGTTCAGCGCCTTTATAATTACCCAGTTTGTAATATTCCATCATATTATCTTCAACCCATTTTGCTGAATCAACCGGCGATAATCTCCAATTTGTAGGGCATGTAGACAACACTTCTACTATAGAGAATCCAAGCCCTGCCATTTGCACTTTAAATGCTTTCTTAATGGCTCTTTTCGCACTTAGGATGTGTTTGACATCATGCATTGACACCCTTTCCACAAAAACCGCGCCGTCAATCTGGGATAGTATCTCACTCATCTTAAGCGGAAAGCCCTGCAAGGACGTATCCCTGCCAAGAGGCGATGTCGTAGTGACCTGACCGATCAGTGTTGTCGGGGCCATCTGTCCTGATGTCATTCCATAGATTGCATTATTAATAAATATTGTCGTTATCTTTTCCCCCCTTGCAGCGGCATGAATTATTTCCGCTGTCCCAATCGCAGCAAGATCTCCGTCTCCTTGGTAAGTAAATACAACATTTTCAGGGTGTACCCGTTTAACCCCTGTTGCTACAGCCGGAGCCCTGCCATGTGCGGCTTGCTGCATATCAAATTTAAAATACAGATAATTATTATATGAACAACCAACTGATGCTATACCAACAATTTTCCCTTCAATCCCAAGCTCATCAATAACTTCAGCAATCACCCTATGGGCAATTCCATGCGAACATCCGGGACAGTAATGCATTATTGTGTTTTCAAGTGATTTCGGGTGAAGTCTTTTTGGCATCACTTTACCTCCTTTTCCAGAACTCTCTTAATTTCATTGAGTATCTCTTTCTGGGTTGGCAGGTTGCCGCCCGTCCTCCCATAAAAATGAACCGGCTTTTTCCCGTTTACAGCAAGCCTTACATCTTCAACCATCTGGCCGGCACTCAATTCAACGCTCATTATGACATCTGTCTTATCAGCAAGTGAACCTACCGCATCTTTTGGGAAAGGCCACAGTGTAATTGGTCTGAGCAGTCCTACTTTTATGCTCTCTTCAGCTGCCAACTTCATAACGTTTCTTGTTATTCTGGCCGCAAGACCGTACGCACAAATAATAATGTCAGCGCCTTCACAGTCGGTTTCTTCAAACAACACTTCCTCTTTTTCAATCTCTTTATATTTTGCCTGAAGTCTTATATTTACAGCCTCCAGTTCATCAGGATTAATATATACGCTTGTTATATAGTTCTTTTTCCTTTTCATACCGGACCCGGTAGTTGCCCAGGGCTTATCTATTTTATACGGGGTTTCTTTATCCTTAAATTCAACATTTTCCATCATTTGACCCAAGGCGCCATCTGCCATTACCATAACTAAAACCCGGTATTTATCCGCAAGGTCGAACGCTTTTACAGTGAGTTCATACAATTCCTGCCCGTTGTTCGGCGCCAACACTATATTTCTGTAATCACCGTGTCCGCCGCCTTTAACCGCTTGAAAATAGTCGCTCTGTCCGGGCATAATACCGCCGAGTCCGGGACCGCAACGCATTACATTTACAACTACCGCCGGAACCTCGGCCCCCGCGATATATGAAATCCCTTCCTGCTTAAGGCTTATCCCCGGACTTGAAGATGACGTTATTGCCCGGGCTCCTGCTCCGGCTGCTCCATATACCATATTGATGGCTGCTATTTCGCTTTCAGCCTGAATAAATACTCCACCCGCTTCAGGCATATATTTGGACATATAGTTGGTAAGTTCATTTTGCGGCGTTATGGGATACCCGAAATAGTGCCTGCAACCCGCTCTTATAATAGCCTCGCCAATAGCTTCATTTCCTTTTATCAATACTTTCTTAGGCATTTTCTGTCTCCTTGACTTCTATCGCCGAATCAGGACATGCGGTAACACACATGCCGCAGGCAATGCATTTTTCCGGATCAATGACCTCAGCCGGAAAATATCCCATATGATTCAATTTATTTTTATTTATTTCAATAATATGTTTTGGGCAGGCAACAACGCATAAACCGCAGCCTTTGCACTTTTCCTGATATATAACCGATCTCAGCATAATATCCTCCATATATATTTAATTATACCCTTTTGGATGCTTTAAATAAAATTTCCACGCATCTTCAATAATTTCAACCGGGTCCTTTATTTTACACTCCCATAATAGCATCTTTCTGGCTTTCTCATTGGACGCAATCAATACTGCGGGATCACCCTCTCTTCTTTCTGAAACAGTGTATTTAATCTTTTGGCCAATAACTTTTTCAGCTGCCCTAATAATTTCCAAAACCGAAAATCCGTTTCCGAGACCAAGGTTAAATATTTCGGATTTCCCGCCACTCTTTAAATATACAAGTGCAGCAGTGTGCGCTTTAACTAAATCAATCACATGAATATAATCCCTTACACATGTTCCGTCCGGTGTATCATAGTCATTTCCAAACACCTTAAATCCGTCTCTTAATCCCCTCGAATATTGCAGTATCAATGGAATTAAATGAGTTTCATGTGTTCTCCATTCACCGATTCTTCCGTTCTTGTGTGCTCCGCATGCATTGAAATATCTCAGGGAAATATAATTTATACCTGACGACCGGGCTGTCCAGTCAATCATTTTTTCAATTGCCAGCTTGGTTTCGCCATACGGACTTTTGGGATTAACAGGTGTTTCTTCGGTTATAGGTATAGCATCTGTTTCACCATAGACAGCCGCTGTAGATGAAAAGACTAAATTCTTCACGTCGTATTTAATCATCGCCTCCAGCAACACAGCTGTCCCGCAGACATTATTATTATAATATTTCAATGGGTTCGACATGCTTTCCCCCACCAATGAGGATGCTGCAAAATGAATTACTGAATCAATTTCATTTTCACTGAACACTTTATCCAAATCACTGGAATTCTTTATATCTCCTTCATAAAATCTGTCGCATAAGACCGCTTCCCTATTGCCGGTAGACAGGTTGTCCAACACCACGGTTTCAATTTTGTTTTCCAAAAGTTCAGCTACCATATGGCTTCCGATATATCCGGCTCCTCCGGTTACTAAAACTGCCATATCAGAATACCTCCGTTCCGCCGCCGCCAATATCAGATACATAGAATGATGCTTCGTACCCTGTTTTTTCTTTGTACATAGACCCAACTTCGTCCATAAATGAATCAATAGTGGTTTCTTTGACGAGACTTACCGTGCAACCACCGAATCCCGCACCCGTCATTCTTGAACCAATCACTCCTTTTTGCAGCATAGCCGCTTCCATAAGCACATCCAGTTCATTACAAGAAACTTCATATAGATCTCTTAGAGATTCGTGGGATTTCACCATCATTTCTCCGAAAGACTCCAGGTTTCCGTTTTTAAGTGCATCAGCACTTTTTAATACTCTGTCATTTTCACTCACTACATGGATAGCCCTATTTCTTATAACAGGATCTTTAATTAGATTAATATTGCTCATTAATCCGTCTATTGTAATGTCGCATAGATATTTCGCATCAGGAAATGCCTCTTTCATCAATAAAAGGGCATTTTCACACTCATACCTCCTTTGGTTATAAGCAGATTCGCCAAGACTTCTCTTTTTATTCGTATTTGCGATTACCAGTTTGTAGCCTGCGGTTTTAAGTGGAATGTACTCGTAACTAAGATCCCTGCAGTCAAGTAATACGGCATGTCCCTCTTTTCCCATTGCAGATGTAAACTGGTCCATAATCCCGCATTTAACTCCCACATAATTGTGCTCAGCCATTTGACTAATAATTGCCAATTCCTTCATACCGGTGTCATACCCTCCCAAGCGGTTTAAAGCAAGGGATGTGGCAACTTCGATTGCGGCTGACGAGGACAGTCCGCTTCCCAAAGGCACTTTATCCTCAAAAAGCATATCGCAGCCGGGAACAGAAAAACCCTCAGTCATCAATTGATAAGCAATCCCGAGCTGATAGTTACCCCATTTGTAATCTTTGTAAAGCAAAAGCCTGTCCAACTCTGCCTGAACCACATACTTCAAGTCCGTGGCATACAGTCTGATAATATTATCATTTCTTTTCCGAACCAATACTGTTGTATACATAGAAAGCGCTGCAGGCAATACGTGACCACCGTTATAGTCGATATGTTCTCCAATCAGATTTACTCGCCCGGGGCTTTTGAAAATCCTAATATTTTCATTAGATTTACCGAATATTTTATAAAACTCGTCATATAGATGCTTATACATTAAATCTCAGCTTTCGTTATATATCTTAAATACGCCTGTCTTAGTTCTTCAGCCTTGTCTTCGGGTGCGGTGGGATTGCAGTGAGCCCAGGCTCCTGTCTCGCTTGAGGCATTGAACTTAATTTGATCTGCGGACCTCAGCGGAGGGAAAAACTCAATGTGGAAATGATATTGTTTTGAATAATCCCCTGTGTTAACCGGCGCTTGATGCATACACATCATATACGGAAATTTAATCCCAAACAATGCATCCATGGTTCCAACTGTCTTTTTTAATGTTATTGCAAGGGACTGTCGTTCAGCATCGGAGAAATCTGTAATCATCGTCGTATGTCTCTTTGACACTATATAAACGCCATATGGATATTCAGTGAAAAACGGAAGGTAAACTATAAAATGCTCTTCTTCGAATATTACCCTTTTCTTAAATTCTGATTCTATATGATTCATTTCGCATATCAGGCAGTTCCCCGTATTTTCGTAATGCTCCGTACATGATTCCAATTCCAGTTCAATTTTCTTCGGTATGAACGGAAACCCGTAAATCTGGCCATGGGGATGGGGCATTGAAACCCCCACTTCTTCGCCCCTGTTCTCAAAAATAAACACATACTTTATTTTTTTGTCTTTCGAAATTTCTTCGACCCTTTCGACCCAGAGATCCACGAGTTTTTTTACATGCACATCGCTTAGTTCGGGCAATGTTGTGGTATGACCCGGCGAATAGAGAATAACTTCGCATTTGCCATAAGCCTCAGCTGTTTTGTAAATGCCTCTCTCTACATCGTCAGGCACCGTCGGATTTGGACTAAGCGAAGGAAAATCATTATCATATTTTAAAACATCGTATGAGTTTGGAACTTTTCCGCTGCCCGGACAGAAAGGACACCAGTCTTTTGGCATATCCGGTCTGCTCTGTCTGTGTGAAGCTATCATTATCCAATCTTTTATTAAGGGATGCCATCTCAATTCAGCCAATATATAAAAATCCTCCGTGAACAAACTGTGGGGTTGCCCTCATGCGGTCGTCTACAAAAATATCAAACCATTATACCTATTAAATTATATATCATTTGTAGTTAATATTAAAGAAAAGCAACCCCGGCAGGGCTAATTTATCATCTGGGTAAAATACGCTGTCATATAAATGGATTTTAATACTTGTAATATGCCAATTACTTAATAAAAATCTTTTTAAGAAGATTTCATTATTCTTTCACTGTAGAAAGCCCTAACCATAAGCCAGGCCAAAACAGAAGCAAACAAAATTGTTGAGGCCAGTGATATCAATCCGCTTGTGTGTGTATACTTGAACATCAGGATATTTTTGATACTGAGGATATTCCCGTAAATCGGCAACATATAACTCCAAACTCCCTCCGGCTGCATGAACATTGTGCTCATGCTCATAACCAATATCACCATATACGCCGGTGCGATGTATCCTCCTGCCTCCTTGATATTTTTAGCTAAAGCTGATATCAGGCAAATAATCGATACAAACGACAGAGCCATAGCAACCATTTGTACAATCAACAGCAGAAAATCCGAAACACCGTAAGCAAGGTCCGAGAAGTTAAATCCCCCGCCGAACATAGTATTGGAAAAAGGCAGGGATATAAGCACCCCGGCTAAAGAAGACAGGCAGCTGGCCAGAGAAACTATTGCGAGACTTAGCATTTTCCCAATGGCGATGTGGCTCCTTTTTACGGGGGTTAACAGCATTGTGGCGATTGTCCCGCGTTCCTTTTCGCCTGCAATAGTATCCATACCGACCTGCATGGCACCGGCAAATAAGAAAACGGTTAATAGCATTGGAAGAAGCATGCTTATTGCTTTCCCTGCTTTTTCCTCGGTTTTTGCCACATCTTCTCGATTAATTGTAAAAACCGTCGCTTCATCGACACCTCCCAGCCTTTCAGACAGTATGTTTTTTCTCATTGACTCAAGTACACTGTCCGCCATATATCCTCCCCTTATGGAGAAATCCTTTATACTGTTGGCATACCTGGTCACGCCAGGAAGACCTTCGCGGTTATCCCCAATAAAGTTTTCATCAAAAACAAGAAGCACATCCGAATCACCGCTGATAACTTTTTGAACAGCCTTATCTTTTTCCGTTGGCTCATTCTCTTCAATTATCATACCGGTTCCATATAGAGCTTCGGCGGCAAGCCTGAAGTCATGAGGCATATTAATTGTCTGTACCACCGTAATATGCTCGTGGGCATCGTCATCAAGTTTTTCAATCATTCCTCCCATAAGAGAGTAGATAATAGCTATTGTCAGCCCGGGCATTATGAACACGGCAAATGCAAGTTTACGGTCGAGGAACACTCTTTTTAATTCTTTTTTAAGAATTGTTATAATACTATTCCTCATGACACATTCTCCCTGGTTTTTTTATAAATACTAAAAAAAGCATCATCGAGGTCAGCAGCGCCTGTTTTTTCCAACAGTTCGTTTAAAGTGCCTTCCGCTGCTATTCCGCCTTCAATTATAAGACCTATCCTATCGCAAAGCTTTTCCGCAACAGTCATTATATGGGTTGATATTATTACGGTTTTGCCTTCGCCCCTAAGCTTTTTCAGGTAATCCGTTACCGCTCTCGCTGTGATTACATCCAACCCATTGGTAGGTTCATCAAATATTATAACCTTCGGATCATGAACAAGGCTGATTGCGATGGACAGTTTCTGCTTCATGCCGGACGACATATCGCTTGTTTTAACATCCGCGAATTCATCGATTCCGAATTCTTCAAAAAGTATTTTTTTTCGTTTTAGTATTTCGCTGTCATTCATCCCATACAACCTGCCGAAAAATCCAAATAGATACTCCGCGGTAAAATTGGGGTCGACTTTTAATTCATTTGTCAACAGACACAATTTGCTTCGAACTTCCCGCGAATCTTCTAATACGCTGCTCCCGTCAACGATGATACTGCCTTTATCTGGTTTTATAAGTGTAGCAATACAGCGGAGAACAGTTGTCTTCCCCGCTCCGTTCGGACCCAACAGTCCGTATATTTCTCCTGGTTTTGCTTTGAAGGTTATATTTTCCACAGCAATCTTAAATTTATTCTTTGTACCGTCAAGCGTCCTTTGCTTCTTGCTTAGTTTAAACGTTTTGCTGATATTCTTTACTTCTATCAAAATTCTTCCTCCGGGTCCGAATATATTATTCTGTCGCCATTGGGAGATTTAACTGTTGGCTTCGGTTGCGAATTATATACCTTGGAATAAGGCGGGACAGAGTGCGTCAGCCATAAATTTCCACCGATTATGGAATCATGCCCAATAACAGTATTTCCACCTAATATTGACGCCCCTGAATAAATAACAACATTATCCTCAATGTCCGGATGCCTTTTTATCCCCTTAATCGGATGTCCTTCCTCATCAAGGGGAAAACTTCTTGCACCCAATGTTACCCCCTGATAAAGCTTAACGCCTTTTCCGATTGTACATGTCTCACCAATAACCACACCAGTTCCGTGGTCAATAAAAAAGTTCTCTCCGATAGAAGCTCCCGGATGAATGTCTATTCCTGTAAGATAATGTGAATACTCGCTCATAATCCTTGGTATCATGGGAACTTCTGCCTGGTATAATTCATGTGCCATCCTATGAATGCTCATAGCTTCCACCGATGGATAACTCAATAGTATTTCTTCATTTGATTTCGCCGCCGGATCTCCTCTGAATGCAGCTTCAATATCCGTATGAAGAACTCTCCTTATTTCAGGAAGTTTCTCGATTAAATCCTTCACAATCAAAAATGCCTTTTCCTTACATCTGACACATCCGGATTCCTTCAGCTCTTCATCAGAGCATTCATTTTTAAAAGCATTCTCAACCAAGTCCGCCAACTCAAAGGCCGCTGTACGGATATTGTTAACTATATCGACATTAATGTGTTTCTCATCAATGGGCATTTTTTCAAATACTCCCGGAAACAACGCCGCACGCAGGCAGTGGAGCACGCCACGGACCTTTTCCTTGCCGGCGAATCCTATTGTTTTTTCTTTGAAATAGTAGACGTCGTTAAGTTTTTCCAACTTATCGGCAATAACGGGCATATCGCAATTCAACCAGTTTTTCAGCATATTTCACACCTCTCATTAATTATGTCTATTCTACATAATAATATTATTAAAATAAAGTCATCAGTACAAATTACTGTTGAATATTGATTAGTTAAGCTCATCAGTCTGCTGATTCAAATTTAATATCATTATTCTTCAAAAATTGTCTGATTAATCCAGAGTGAATTCCGACCCCTACATTGAGAAACTGGTTTTCAACAATTTCTTTTCCATTAGTTACTATTTTCGGACTGAATCCAAGCGGATGGTGCAATGTCCTGCTTTGTACAGCCCATACCACTCCGTTTGTGTCAAAAATCGGCCCTCCGCTTTGGCCCATTAACCCCGGAGTTGATGTTTCAAGGAATGACATCCTGTATTTACCATCCTCTGTAATGCCTTTAAACAATTCTCTGGTGTAAATCCCTTCAATCGGATATGGGTAAGTCGGAATCATTTCCTTTTTAATTTCAAATCTATGTTTATCTTCATCAAAATGAGCTTCTATTCTGTGGAATGGATACCCCAATTTACACAAGCTGGTTGCTATTTTCATGTTCACAGGATTCATAAAACGAGGATACTCCCTGAATTTAGTCTTATCAAAAGGCTTTAGTTGTCCGACCATGATGTCGCCTTCTTTGAGAATTTTTATATTGTCTAATATAGCACCATCCATACCCCACCAGAATGAATGGTTCAATATCCATCCGGGATAGATTTTTAGATGTGCTATTCTTTTTTTCTTTTGTTTTTGGTCATAACCGGGATTTTCCATTATGGCTTTCTTTTCTTCCTCATATTTCTGCATTTGTTTCTTATGCTGGCCATACTGCAAATAAGAATTAAATATATGGGCTGTTGTCAGTATCCACCCTTCATCGTTTAAAACTATAAAGGCTCCGCAGCTGCAATTAACTTTTCCTGAATAGTATCTTAAAGATATGATAACGGGCATCGTAAACTTTCTGGCTATTTCATATGCGTTCGCAAACATATTTTCCCCCTCGTTTTCTTCGTTCAATTCTATTTTACCATACACCCAAAAACCATTAATAACTAAAACAAAAATATATTTAAGGTTATTTTAAGCTACATGGTGCAAACTTGGGTATATAATTAAGCAGATGAAGGAGTAACAGCATTGGAAGTATTTTTAAATTTCGGACTGGCATGGATATCTGTATTATTGGCATTATTCCTTTCAGTTTCATATATAACTAAAAAAGCATTTATTGAATTCCCTTCGAAAAGGACTTTTTTCATAAAACTGAACAAAAAAGTGCGGATGTATCATAAAGAGGTCGGCATCATACTGCTCATTACAGGACTCGTACATGGTATTTTCTCGACTGAAGTGCTTTTCTCGATAAACTGGGGAACCGCTCTGTGGATAATATCAATACTGCTTGGGATTAGCTGGATGCTCAGAAAAAAACTAGCGAAGCGAAAAGGTTGGATTTACTACCACCGGGTTTTGGTTGTTTTTTTCCTTTTCACAATAGTAATCCATGTTGTGGATGTAGGCGGCATACAGGTATTTAAAGCAATGGGACCGGGTCCCTCTGTAGAAATAATTGAAACAACTGAACCTCCCGGCAGCCCGACATCATCACCTAAATCACAAGAAAAGCACGTTACACCCGAATCAGCGACACCTGATCCAACCGCAAAACCGATTGAGGGCAATATTTATAAAGACGGGACTTATACCGGGGAAGCAACGGGTTATAAACCGGGATTGGTTGTCAGCGTTACAATTAAAGACAATGAAATCACTATTATAGAAGTTACAGAACACAATGAAGTGAATTCAAAATTCTGGAGTGCACCCGTTTTAGTAATACCTAATAGGATAATTGAATCTCAGGACACGGAAGTCGACACAATAACCGGTGCCACATACACGTCGGTTGGTATAGTCAACGCTGTTCGCGATGCATTATCCCAGGCTCTTGTAAGCGGAACTATACCTGAGAATATGATCTTATCCGGCAAACGTAATTAATAAAAATAATTCAGCATGTTTGTGAATACCCGAAGGGTGTTCACAAAAAATTTAACAATTACCCGAAGGGTGTTCACAAATTAATTTATTATTAATAGAACGGTTAGTCGGTTTTATCATTCAGTTTTTCCCATTTTGTATAGAAATTCTCTAACTTTTCTATCTTTCCCTGATACTCTTGATATGCTTCATAAGTGGTATTTTCGCCAATACTTCTCTCAAATTTTTCTTTATAACCCTCAAGGCTCTCAATCTGTGTTTCAAGAACAGCAAGTTTTCTTGTCCTTCCCTCTTTTGATTGCTTTAGGTGCTTTTGTTTTTGAATTTCCATATGCCTTACATATTTTTCCCTTTTAATATCAGCGGCAGGTTTAATTTCCGGTATCGGTTCGGGATTTTTCAGATTTAGATAATGATTGTAATTGCCCTCAATAACATTGATTCCCCTGTCCTCGATAGCTAATATTCGGGTAACACAATTATTAAGAAAATATCTGTCATGTGAAATCGCAATTATAGTTCCCTTGAATTCCTCAAAAGCGCCTTCCATAATTTCCCTCGTATAAATATCAAGATGGTTGGTGGGTTCATCCATTACAAGGCAGTTGGGTTTTGACAGCATCACCACAGCAAGCGCTAATCGGGATTTTTCGCCTCCGCTCAAGACTGACAGTTTCTTCGCAGTCTCATCTCCGTAGAATTTATAGTGAGCTGCATATTCCAATGCCTGTCTAACCGTCATATCGCCATAATCCGCAATTTTAGCTTCCATGATTATTTTTTCAAGGACAGTCATGGAATTGTCATCAAAAACTATGTCCTGGGTAATAAATCCATATTTAATCCAATTCCCTATGGCAGCTTTACCTGTAAAATCAGTGTCCCTGCCAGAAAGAATATTTAGAAGAGTTGTTTTACCGGTCCCGTTGTCACCGATTATACCTACTTTTTCCCCGCCCTTAATCATGAAATCTGCATTTTCAAACAGAACCCTATTGCCAAAGCGTTTGCCAAGACCTTCTGCAAAGGCCGCCTCAGCACTGACATGCACATGATGGCCCATATTTATTGCAGCGGACGGTATCCTTCCAAGGTGCAGGGTTGCTCCCTCTTTCTTTACATCCTGAAGTTTATCTTCAAGTTTATTTATTTTCTTGAGTCTGCTGTTAAATGCGGATATCTTTCTTTGATGCCTGAGGGTCTGCACGACTTTTTTCTCATTCCTTATCTGTCTTTCAATATCTTTTTGTTTCTTATGGCTGAAATCCTTCAGTATTTTTTTCTGCTCCAGATATTCTGTGTAGCTGCTTCTCATTCCCCTGACAGTGCCGAATTCAAGTTCAATTACCCTCGTAGAAACTTTATCGAGAAAATACCTGTCATGAGATACCAAAAGCACTCCGCCTTTGAAATTAAGAAGATACTTTTCCAGCCACTCCAAAGCCCGGATATCCAGATGGTTGGTCGGCTCATCAAGAATAAGAACATCCGGCCTCGAAATTACAACCCTCGCCAGGAGAACCCTGAGTTTTTCACCGCCGCTGAGTTTGGACAACGGCACTTTAAGTGATTCTCGGTTCAGTCCCAGCCCGTTAAGCGCCGACTGCATCATTTTTTCAAAGGAATAGCCATCCATTGCTTCAAACCTATCGGTGAGTCCGGCATATCCGGACATAAGCCTTTTTTGTTCATCGCTATCAGGTATTGATTTAGATATGGCGTCTTCAAGACTGCGCAAATCTTTTTCCATATTATCAATTTCAGCAACAGCTGTTGCCGTCATTTCATCTGCTTCTTCATTATAGAAATCCGTAAAACTTTGGGATATATATCCTGTCTTCAAAGCCTTTGGAACTACTACCCTTCCGCTATCGGCATTTTCAATACCCATGATGATTTTCAAAAGGGTTGTCTTTCCCGAACCATTGCTTCCTACAAGTGCCACCCTCTCGTTTTTTTGCACAGTTAAACTAATTCCGTCAAGAACCGCCCTCTCTGCATATTTCTTTTTTATATTCTCTACTGTAATTACGCTCATAATATCCTCCGCTGTTATTGCTGAGGCGAGCCTTGCGCCATACGCTTGGTTTTACCGTTATCCTTGACATTAAATAAGCCGCGGGAACACATTCGGTCCGCAGCTCTTTTCAACTGAAATAACCTTTTCCCCGGATACATTTTACACACAGCGCACAGACCATCATTTCTGCGGCTTCGCTTTGTATGTATTCAATGTTTCCGGCTACTTATTTGCTTAGGCTCCGGACAAAGCTCACCATATTTTAGTTTGCTATCTCTGTTCGGAGCGGAAGCCGGACGCGCTATTCATCAGCATATGTCCTGTTCCCCTCGGTTATTTTATGAAATTTCCAATTCAATCACACAATTGACTACCCTTGTGTAATGCTCTCCCATTTTAACTAAGATACAATATACTGTCAAATCAGTAAGATTACACACATCAAATAGGATTATTTATGCTTCCTTTTATGTGTGTTGTACTTTGCTTTATAATTTGATTTTCTTTTAGGATTATGACTGCGTTTTTTTGAACTCCCCTGCCCTTTTTCCCTGACTACAACCATATCAACTTCGCCTAAATTAATATTTACAGATACTACTCTGACCTTCACTACCGTACCAATTGTATATCTGCCCGGTCCTGATTTCATATAAAGCGCGTGATTATCCCTGTCAAATATGTAATACCCGTCAAGATCGCCCAGCTTTACAAGACCTTCCACAGTATTCTCAAGCTCGACAAACATTCCGAACCCAGTTACACCTGATACAACACCTGTAAAAGTATCCCCGATATGTCTCTCCATATATGCAGCCTTATAGTGATCTACCAAATCGCGTTCTGCTTTCTCAGCTTTCCTTTCCATTTCCGATGAGGATTGTGATATTGAAAAAACATGAGCAGTCAATAAATTCATTTGTCTTGGGTTTTGAGGACTAATCTCACCGCCGATGCTGAGTTTTTTCTTGATTAACCTATGCACCATTAAATCAGGATATCTTCTGATTGGCGAAGTAAAATGGCAGTAATGCTCAGAAGCCAACCCAAAATGGCCTCTATTGACGGGAGTGTATTCTGCTTTTTTAAGAGATCTGAGAATGACAGTATTAACCAAATGCTCCATCGGACTGCCTTTTACCTGTGCAATCAGCTTTTGCAATTCAGCAGGATGCACATCACCCGAACTTTTCAGACTAAATCCAATACTTTTAAGAAATGTGTTCAGTCCGGCCATTTTTTCTGAATCCGGTTTATCATGCACCCTAAAAATAAATGGGAAATCATCCCAGTCGAAATTTTCAGCTACTGTTTCATTACAAAGCAGCATAAATTCCTCAATTATCCGGTTTGCCTCAGTAATATCATATTTTGTTATATTTTCAGGCTGCCCT
>JAUVJE010000020.1 GCA_030592355.1 Clostridia bacterium | reverse complement strand
CAGTGAATCCGGCACAGACAATTGAAATGGCAACTAAAAATGGTGCTAAAGCTATTGGTTTTTCAAATTCAGGAATGTTAAAAAAAGGCATGAATGCAGATTTAATATTGCTTAATATGGATACTGTACACAATATACCGTTGCTGAATCCGGTTAATGCATTGGTATACAGCACAAAGGGATCTGATGTAGATACTGTAATAGTTAATGGGAAAATCCTTATGGAGAAGAGGGAACTTAAAACCATAGACGAGGAAAAAATCAAATACAACGCCCGTAAAAGCGCCTCCGATCTGATGAGATAGATTTGGCGCGTGGCTATGATACAGTTGTGATATTATTAAAAAGAATCCGGGAATACGGCTTATTCCACAGGTTATCAAACTTTTTCAAAGAAAAGCCGAACTTTTTTTGTTAGTCATCGTTTATACATGTTAAGAGGAGATTAGTATGCGCGCAGAACAAGAACTTCTTGAAGCTTTTGTTAAGGGAGATATTTTTGCAATGGAACAAATGGTGGATACGTATAAAGACGATGTTTACAATCTGTGTTTCCGTCTCACGTACAGCAGGTATGATGCTGACGAGCTGTTTCAGGATACCTGGCTCAATGTGATTAAAGGCGCATCCGGATTTACTGACAAGTCTTTTAAAAATTGGATTTATACAATCTGTATAAATAAATACAAGGATATATATAAAAAAGAGAAACGCCGTAAAAGCATTGTATCAGATAATTACAGGGACAAGGATTCTAAAGAACATGCCATGTCACTGTTGGTTTCGGACGATAATACAGAAAAAACAGTTGAGGAGAAATTCGTCAGCAGCATGTTGATGAGTAAAATAGAATTGTTGGACGATAAGTTTAAAGTGCCCATCAAATTATTCTATTTTGAAGACCTGAAATATGCGGATATTGCTGTAATCTGTTCAGTGCCCGAAGGAACCGTAAAATCAAGAATCAGCACTGCAAAAAACAGGCTGAAGAAGATGATGGAGAGTGAACTGTCATGATAGATATTGATAAGCAATTGGAAAAACTTGAAATAAGAACAATAAAACCTGATGATTTTCTTGTCAGTAAAACTAAATCCCGTATGAGAACCATGGTAAAAAGGCAGGATAAGGACAGGAAGAAAAAAATTCGGAAAACAATGGCCGTGGCGCTTCCTTTAGCTGCCGTGTTTGTATTGGTTGCGGCGATGTTTATATTCATGGGTAAAGGAGGTTCGCCGGTTACGGCTGAATCAGTATATTATACCATTGACATCAATCCCAGTATTGTTCTTGAGGTGGATGACAGCCATAGGATAATCAGCATATCGTGCAAAAACGAAGAAGCGCTGGATCTCATGAATAACATACAGTGTCTTGGAATGAATATCAAAGAGGCGATTCCTATAATAGTTGCAGAAGCCAAAAACCTTGGATATATATCCGACGACCAGGAAAACTATGTGCTTATAGCTCATTTTGGTGAGGAAAACGGTCAGCTAAACGAGGAAGAGGTTAATAAACTTGTGTATGATGCAACAGGCGGAGAAGCAAATGTGCTTTATCTTATGGGAAGCCTGAAGGATAAGGAAGAAGCGGAGGAAAAAGGCAAGTCCGCAGGAATATACCTGCTTGAAAAATACGCCAAGGAGCAGGGAATTGTTGATGAAGGATTTGAACCTGACAATCAGGAAGGTTCTTTAAGAGAAGACATGGAAGCGCTTAATATTCCGGTCAGCAATTTAACGGCAGAAACAGAAGACGGGAAACTTATTTTAAAGTGGGACATGATAGAATACGGAGAATTCAGCGGATATAAAATCGTTGCTTCGAAAACTAATCCGGAGCCTGAATATCCCGGCGACGGTTATATCGATTATATTACAGACAGAGAAACGATACATCTTGAAATTGTAGATGGATTCGGGGGACTTGAAGGGGGAGAAAGCTATTGGTTTAGTATAACAGCACTTTATAAAGGCGGTTTTAAGTCGACCGGTAATTCCGTGCAGGCTGCGGTTCCTTTGAAAGTTGAGCCCACTCCGGTGCCAACACCGGAACCAACGCCCGAACCGACTCCGGTTCCAACCCCGGCGCCTGAGGTGAAAGTTACGTCAGCAATAACCGGATCAGCCGGCGAAAGCGGTGTAGAGCTCAGTTGGGAAAAGATAACCCATAGTAATTTCAGCGGATATAAAGTTGTGGCATCCAAAACAAATCCTAATCCGAAATACCCGGATGACGGATATATAAAATACATAACCGATGCAAACGTGACTGGTAAAACTTTCTTGTACAGTGGTTTTGAGTCTGGGGTCACATACTGGTTCAGCATAACAGCACTCTATGGAGACGGCACAAAACTTGCCGGTAACTCAGTTGCAATAGTAATGCCCGGGGATGATGATGACACTGAAGAAGCAACCTCGGAAATAGCCGGCTATGTTGACGGTGATTATGTAATGCTGAGTTGGGAAGACATTGACTCCACTGAGTTTCAGGGTTATAAAGTAGTTGCATCTGAAAATAATCCCAATCCCAAATATCCGGAAGATGGATATATTAAATATATAACCAACGCCGGTACAACCGAACTTGCTGTAAATGAAGGGTTCAGCGGATTAAAAGGAGGAACCGGTTACTATTTCAGCATAACCGTGCTATATAAAGACGGCTCAAAAGTTCCGGGTAATGCAGTGTATATCATAGTGCCTGATTCCATACCTGATGGTGAAATGGGCGCTTCGGCGATTACCGGCGAGGTTATCGGCGGCAATATCTACCTGTCATGGGAAATGATAGACAGTCCGGCTTTTCAGGGATATAAAGTTGTTGCATCTCCTGTAAATCCAAATCCCAAGTACCCTGAAGACGGGTATGTAAAATACATTACCAATGCTAATAATGCAGCGCTTATCGTATATGACGGATATAACGGACTGACCGGGGGAATAAGCTACTATTTCAGCATAACGGTTTTGTATTCAAATGGTACGAAAGTGCCTGGAAACGCAGTATATCTCGAAGTGCCGGATACTGACGCGGGAAGTGAGGAAATGACGGCAACCACCATATACGGCGAAGCGGGCGGGACCAGCGTAAATCTGACCTGGGATAAGATATACCATACGCGGTTCAGCGGCTATAAAGTAGTAGCTTCAAAAACCAATCCAACCCCCAAATACCCTGAAGACGGATATCTGACTTACATAACCAACCCCAATCAGACAGAATACAGCTCATCTTTCAGTAATTTCGATGATGGAGAAACGTATTGGTTCAGTATAACGGTACTCTACAATGACGGCACTAAAAAGGCAGGTAATGCGGTTGCAATAGAAATTCCGGTCGGGGAGAGTCTGCCTGCAGCAGAGGTTCTCGGAGCCATAACCGAGGGGAAAGTTGTGCTGGAATGGAACGTAATTGAGCATGAATTGTTTCAAGGATATAAAGTCGTTGCTTCAAAGACAAATCCCAACCCAAAGTATCCGGAGGACGGGCATATTGCATATAAAACAAATTACGAAGATAACAGATACGAGTCAGCTGTGGAGATTTTTGATTCCGGGGAAACCTATTATTTCAGTATTACGGTGCTTTACACCGATGGTTCAAAAATCCAGGGTAATGCGGTTGCTTTGGTAATACCATAACATGATTAATTAAATATCAATCCGACTGTTTGAAAACATACAACCGGACAGAAATCTAACCATCATCCATACATCCTTGGGATATATGGATGATGGTTAGATTGTCGACAAAAATAATAGGATAACCGTGTGATAATGGTTAGTATAAGTAGGAGCGAGCGGTTTTTGAGACTGCTTTTATTGTATCCGGATTAGACTCCGGCGGGAGCACGCAACCGGAACCAAGTATAAATCCACCGTTTTTACCAGCGTCGTTTATACACTGCAGAGCCTCGGTGGAGATTTCCTCATTTGTGCTGTTTATAAAGGAGAGAGTATCAATTCCTCCCATCAAAGGGTAGTTTGGTGCAACAGACTTTCGTGCATCGGCACATGTAAATCCTCCAAGGGGATCAAGCGGCGCTATGCAATCAAGACCGGTCTCGACAAGGTCCGCCATTACCGGCAGAATATTTCCGCAATTATGACAGTATATACGTACCTGCGGATCATACTTATGAAGTTCATCGCAAACTACTTTAAAGCGCGGCTTAATAAATTCCCTGAATATATCTGGCGATATGACGTTCATATTTGCTGTTGAATCGTTTAGCCGAAGTATTTTAAGACCACTGTCTATGCAGAACTTACCTTTTTCTATAGCTATTTCAACCCCTTTATCCATAATTGCATGGACAAGTTCAGGTTTATCATAGAAATCCATTAAAGCCGATGCTCCGCCCCTGAAATATGAGTAAAAGGATAGTGTAGGAGAACCGCAGTTTCCTACAATTGCCATTCCATCAGAGTTTTTCATAATTTGTTGTATGTGACTATCAAAACCAAGCTCTTTGTAATAAGTTTTATCGGGTACTGATATACGTTTCGCGTCTTTTAAATCATATGCAAGAGGCGATTTCTGTTTCCAAAACTGGAGAAAAGCAATAGTGTGCTCATCTTCAATGTTAATGGAATTGTCTTTGTAAAGATATGTTGACAAACCGCCCAAAAGGTCGATTTTCCCTATAGGAGAATCATGAACAATTTCAAGCAAATCGCCGTTATCGTCGAATTTTACATCCCGTTCAGGAAATCTGAATATTCTTACCCCGTCAAGATTACAGATTTTACCAGCTTCTAATATAACTTCCATTGCCCTATAGGAATCAGAAAGAATTTCCTCTAGAGGGGTTTTGGTTATCCCGCATGCTAGTTTGACCCAGATTTTAGGCATAAAAGGCACACAGTCGGTTTTTTCTTTTGATAAAATATTATAAATACGATTAAATCCGTTCAAATTATAATTCTCGCTTTCTAAATCTTATTGATGCAGCTATTATCATTGCAGCTGACAGGGAAACAGATACCAAGGCAGGCCAAATCAAATCAATTCCGGCGGCATTATTGCTGATAAGATTAACCGGTAGAGACAGGAGTCTGCCCGGCAGATATTGTGCTGCGCCTTTGAAAAATTCCGTCAGCGGCAAGAGTATTAAAAACCCAAAACCTGCAAAAGCACCTGGTCCTGCCGATTTCGCTGTTGCGCTTGCGGATATAACAGCTGAAAGAAGCAACAGTCCAAAAATATATAAGGAAAGAATCAAAAGTATAAGGCCGTCAAAATGCCAGCTGCCAAAGAGAATCCAGGTGCCTGCAATAGTCAATATAGTATATCCGGCATATGCAGCCGTATACATCACAAAGGCATTCAGGAGCTTAGAATAGTAAAAGTCAAACCGCGAAACACCCTTTGAAAGAACCAGGTATATTGTTCCCTTTTTTATTTCGGTGGAAATCGATCCCATGAATACTATAATCAGCGCAAAGAATGAATTTGTAACATTGCTTATGAATTGCACATAGGAGTCCGTCATAGTCGGGGTAGGTATTTCAATTTTAAATCCTATATCGGGAATAGCTTTCATCAGTTCAGGTAGATATCGGGCAGTTGGAGCGTTCAGGATGCCGAAAAAAGCAAAGACACCAAAGAGCACATAAAATCTGTATGTACGGAAGAATTCAATAAATTCTTTTTTATAAAATGAAAGTCTCATTTGCCGTTTACCGCCTTTACGAAAATATCTTCAAGTGTGGGCTCTGCCTGTTCATATTTTATTATAGAGACACCGGTATGAGTAAGCAGGATAGGGATTTCCTTTCCTGCATCTGCTCCGTCCGCAGGCATAATGGAGTATTCATTTCCATCATAATTGAATTCGCTGACCCATGGGGCATCAGCCAGGTGAGAGGAAAGAAAATCCTTTTCGGAATCTACAGAAAGAATGATTCTGC
Organism: Clostridia bacterium; assembly: GCA_030592355.1. Taxonomy (GTDB): domain Bacteria; phylum Bacillota; class Clostridia; order DUPQ01; family DUPQ01; genus JAFGQE01. The sequence goes on along the minus strand of JAUVJE010000020.1, from coordinate 12,328 downwards.
CTGAACCGCCAAGCCCGGTAATATCGCTGATGGTTCCCTCCAGCAGCAGTTTCCCTTCGTGAATTATTGCTGCATGATCGCAGATTCTTTCTACATCCGACAGGATATGAGTGGAGAAGAAAATTGTTTTGGCGCCCTTTAAAGCGACAAGCATATCAAGAATACTTTTCCGCCCCATTGGGTCAAGGGCGCTCACCGGTTCGTCAAGTATTAGAATGGCGGGGTCGCTGACCAGAGCCTGGGCGATTCCAAGGCGTTGTTTCATGCCCCTTGAGTAGGCTCCGATTTTCCTATCTTTTACTTTTTCCAGACCGGTATCGTAAAGAAGCCCGGCAATAGCATCGGTGCTGCATTTCTGGAAATGGGCGCATAAATTGAGAAAGTCAATTCCGGTCATATATTTATAAAATGAAGGAACATCGGGCAGGAAACCAATATTCTTCATATATGATGTATTGCCGAAATCCACTTTTCTTCCAACTATTTCAAAATTACCTCCGTCAGGTTTCAAAAATCCGGTCAGCATCTTAATAGTTGTGGTTTTCCCTGCACCGTTAGGACCAAGAAATCCGTATATTGAACCTTTGGGAACATTTATTTCAAGGCCGTTTACAGCAGTTACGTTTTTAAAATGTTTAGTTAACTTGTTTGTCCTGATTACGGACATGAGATTACCTCCTGAAATACTTTCAGTTTACATAATACCACTTTACAGGATGGAATTTATTTGAAACCTCCGAAAATCAACACTAAATACCTCTAATTATGCAGAATTACTATTTAAGTTTATTTAAAGCAGCAGAAAACCCCGCAGGGAGATTTAGACTTGTCAATAATTAGCAAATGAATTATACTTAGCTTGACCTTTTAGTATCAGGTCATAAATGTTAATCATAAAGGGGTGTATATGACAAAAGCTTCTAAGAATAAAAGGATTCGGCATGACAGATTGCTGAAAATAATTGAAACAGAACCCTTTTTAACAGACGAGGAAATTTCAAAGAGACTGGATGTTAGCATTCCCACAGTCAGATTGGATCGTCTTGAGCTGGGAATCAGGGAATTGCGCGAGAGAATTAAGGAAATGGCACGCAGGACACAGGAGAAGGTCAGAGCACTAGCAGGCAGGGACATTGTGGGAGAGCTTTTAGATCTGGATTTAAACGAGCGTGGAGTAGCTGTTTTTGAAACGACTAAGGAGATGACTTTTGAAAGGTCTGATGTTGTTCGCGGCCATTTTATTTATGCATTCGCTGAATCAACGGCAATTTCAGTTATTAATGCGGATGTAGCGCTGGTTGGAGTTGCTAATATCAAGTACAAGGTGCCTGTAAACTGTGGGGATAAGCTTGTTGCAAAGGCTGACGTAAAGAGAATCAGAACTAATAATTTTGTCGTATGGGTTATTGTTTTTCGGGATCGTAAAGAAGTATTCCGCGGCAAATTCATACTGATAACAGTATAACCGGAGGTATATAATTTGAGGATACTGGTTGATGCGATGGGCGGAGACAATGCGCCGGTCGCTATTGTTAAGGGGTGCGTTGACGCCGTTAACAGTGAAAAAGGCTACGATATTACCATAATTGGCGATATGTCTGTGATTAATGGTGTTCTTAGTGATGAGGATTATGATAAAAGACGTATTGCGATAAGGCACACTACAGAAATAATTACAAATGACGACAAACCTACAACCGCTATAAAAATTAAAAAGGATTCGTCTATGGTGGTTGGAGTTAATATGCTTAAGAAAAAGGAAGGCGATGCATTTCTTTCAGCCGGAAACACAGGTGCTCTTTTAGCAGCGTCGCTCTTGCTTATCGGAAGAATGAAAGGTGTTCTTAGACCGGCGCTGGGGGCCGTAATCCCTACAAAGGGAGGAGAAACCTTGTTGATTGACGCGGGATTGAACTCAGCCGTCCGTGCTGAAAGCTATGTACAGTTTGCTAATTTCGGAACTGAATATATGAAGGCGTTGTATGAACTGGACAATCCTACCGTCGGACTGATAAATATTGGTTCAGAGGATACAAAGGGAACTCCGGAAGTCAAAGAAGCACATGTGCTTCTTAAGAAAACCAATCTAAATTTTGTCGGCAATCTTGAAGGCAACGATATAATCGAGGGAAAGGCCAAGATAGTTGTATGTGATGGTTTTGTCGGTAATATATTGCTGAAATTTCTCGAGGGAACGGGAATGTATTTTCTTGATAGTATTAAAAGCATGGTAAAAAGAAATACATTTTCCAAAATTGCCGGTGCAATATTGAAAAAGGATTTGAAAAAGTTTTTTACACCGATGGACCCGGATATTGTCGGAGGCGCACCTATACTCGGAGTCAACGGCCTTATAATAAAGAGCCACGGTAGCTCAAATGCTTTAACAATTAAGAATGTAATATCTAAAACCGCCAGACTGGCGCATGCGGATATAACCGGTCATATAAAGATGACGTTAGAAGGAGAAATCTAATGGGTAAAATTGCATTTGTTTTCCCAGGACAGGGTGCCCAATATGTCGGCATGGCCAAGGATATAGTTGATCAATATCCGGCGGCCGCAGAAGTGTTCGACCAAGCTTCCGAAAAACTCGGATATGATATGAGGGAACTTGTTTTTGAAGGTCCCGAGGAAAAACTTAAAATAACACAGAACACTCAGCCGGCTATATTGACTGCAAGTTGGGCTATTTATAAAGCAATTGAAACTTCTGGTGTCGCACCGGATTGTACGGCGGGATTGAGCCTTGGTGAATTTACAGCGCATGTGCTTGCCGGTTCACTGGGTTTTGCTGATGCAGTTGCGTTGGTTGAAAAACGTGGGAAATTTATGCAAGAAGAGGTTCCGGAGGGTGTGGGCGGAATGACGGCTGTTATTGCTTTGGATGAGGAAACAGTAGAAAACGTTTGCAAAGAAGTCGCCGACACAGGTTATGTTGCATGTGCAAACTATAATTGCCCCGGGCAGATAGTTATTTCCGGGGAAATTGCCGCACTTGCCGCAGCAGGTGAAATACTTGCGGAAAAAGGTGCCAAAAGGGTAATCCCGCTCAAAGTCAGCGCACCTTTCCACTGCAAATTATTAAAAGGCGCCGGAGAAAAACTCTCAAAAGAACTGGATGCCATTGACATAAGCGATATGGTTATTCCGGTTTACGCAAATGTTACAGGGGAAAAGGTTACTTCAAAAGAGGATATCAAACGGTTACTGGTGGACCAGGTAAGCAATACGGTGAAATGGACCAACACAATAAGGAATATGATAGCTGACGGTGTGGATACATTTATTGAAATTGGCCCGGGCAAAGTTCTTAGCGGATTGATTAAAAAGACAGACCGCGGCGTGACCATTATGAATGTAGAAAATTCAGATGCTTTGGAAACGGTTCTGGAATATCTGAAAGCGGTATGATTATGGATTTTAAAAATAAGAATATACTGGTAACGGGGGCTAGCAGGGGAATAGGAAAACGCATAGCAGAGGCATTCGCTCTTCAGGGAGCGAATGTGCTGCTAAATGCGAGCCGTGAATCCGACCATTTCAAAGCTGCCCTTGCTGAATTTGATAAAGCAGGATATTCCTGTGCAGGATATGCCTGCGACGTAGCAAATACAGCAGCTGTAAAGGAAATGTTTGCCTTTGCGGCTGAAAAATTTGGTTCGGTGGATATCCTGGTAAACAATGCCGGCATAACCCGCGATATGCTGCTTATGAAGATGTCTGAAGATGAATGGGACATGGTTTTAGATGTTAATTTAAAAGGTGTATTTAACTGTTCCAAAGCATGTATCAGGCCTATGATGAAAAAAAGATGGGGCAGAATAATAAACATCTCATCCATAATAGGAATTATAGGAAATGCCGGACAGGTAAATTATGCAGCTTCAAAAGCAGGTATGATAGGTTTTTCTAAATCAGTTGCAAAAGAAGTGGGAAAAAGAGGAATCACTTGTAATGTAGTGGCCCCGGGTTTCATAGAAAGCGATATGACTGCGGCTCTGAGCGATGAACTCAAGGTGAAATATCTGGAAAGTATTCCCGTAAATCGGTTTGGACGTGCATCTGATGTAGCGAAAGCTGTTCTCTTCCTGGCGGGAGATGATGCGTCTTTTATAACAGGCCAGGTTTTAAATGTTGACGGTGGTATGGTTATGTAATATATTTACATTACCATCTCGAATATAAGTAATTTATGGAGGTTTTTTAAATGGTATTTGAAAAGGTAAAAGGCATTATTGTTGATCAGTTGGGTGTTGATGAAGCTCAGGTGGTTATTGAAGCATCATTTATTGAAGATTTAGGTGCAGATTCATTGGACATAGTCGAACTCATTATGTCCATGGAAGACGAATTTGGAGTGGATATTCCGGATACGGATGCTGAAAAAATCACAACAGTCAAAGACGCTGTTGACTACATTACAAACAATCAGTAAAAACAGCCCCTGCGGGGGCTTTTTTACCTTGTTTTCAGACACGATGTGCAAGAGTGTCTGGTGTTGAAATATACAGTATGTTTCGAATGTATCCAATAAGGATATCCGGTGGGTGTACGTTTATTTAAAGTTCACTCAAGATGAAAGGACAATTAAATATGGAAAAAAGAAGAGTGGTGGTAACCGGAGTCGGGGCAATATCGTCTCTCGGACTTGGATTTGGTGAGTTTTGGAATAATATTAAGTCAGGGAAAAACGGGATAACCTTTGTGGAAGGGTTTAGTACCGAAAACCTTCCCACAAAGGTTGCAGCTGAGATAAAAAATTTTATACCGGATGAATTCATGGATAGAAAAGAGGCCAGGAGGCTTGACAGATTTGCGCAATTTGCAGTTGCAGCTGCGTATGAGGCATATAAGCAATCCGGACTTGAAAAAGTTGAATTTGACAAGACAAGAATGGCGGTTCATGTAGCATCAGGCTTTGGCGGGTTGATTACTAATGAAAATCAACACAATCTATTTCTTGAAAAAGGATCCAGACGGATAAGTCCTTTCTCGGTAACCATGGTTATTGCGAATATGGCGGCAAGTAAAATTGCCATAGATTTAGGTGCAAAAGGACCGGCGGAGTGTGTTGTTACAGCCTGTGCTTCTTCTACCTATGCAGTCGGAAACGCTTTTCGTCTTATTCAGTACGGTGATGCGGATGTTGTGGTTGCAGGTGGTTCAGAGGCTTGCCTGACCGAATACGGAATGGCGGGCTTTGCCGCAAACAGATCCATATCCATTGTGGGAGATCCTAACGAAGCATGTAAGCCCTTTGATAAAAATAGAAGTGGTTTTGTCATGGGCGAGGGCGGAGCAATTTTAATTCTTGAAGAACTACGGCACGCACTTTCAAGGGGAGCTGAAATTATTGCCGAAGTAGCCGGTTATTCCGCTACATGCGATGCATATCATTTTACGGCACCTGAACCAACGGGAGACGGAGCTTACAGGTGCATGCAGAATGCTATTGGAAATGCAGGAGTAACCACTAAAGACATAGATTATATAAATGCCCACGGAACAGGAACTATTCTTAATGACATAACTGAAGCAATAGCTATAAAACGCTTGTTTGGTGATGACGAGAAGGACGTTTCAATAAGTGCAACCAAGTCAATGACCGGCCATAGCCTGGGAGCTGTCGGTGCACTGGAAGCAATAATAACTGCAGCAGCTATTAAAGAAGATTTTATCCCACCGACAATTAATCTGACAGAACAGGATACGGAATGCGGACTTACGGACTTGGTATCCGGCAAAGGTAAAAACAGGACAATTAATTATGCGATGTCCAATTCTTTTGGATTCGGCGGACATAATGCTACTTTAGTAATGAAAAAATATATGTAATATGGTTGATAGAAAATTTATTAGAAATTTAGAAAAGTCTATAGGATACTCATTTTTTGACAAAGAACTGTTGATACAGGCAATAACACACAGTTCCCATGACCAGTATGTAAATTATGAAAAACTGGAGTTTCTTGGTGATTCTGTGTTGCAGATAATTATCAGCAATTTTTTATTTAACAGTCATAATTATCTTAGTGAAGGCGAAATGACTGTTACCCGTGCTTATGCTGTTTGCGGAGAAACTTTGGGACAGGCGGGAAACGGCATGCAGTTGGATAAATATATTTTTATCGGTTCATCGGGGAAAAAGAAAAAAATAAATAAAAACAAATCGGTTTTAGCGGATGTATTTGAATCGCTGACCGCAGCAATATATATTGACGGGGGACTTGAAAAAGCAGAGGAATTTGTTCTTGGAAAACTCGCATGTTACCTATCTGAATATATCAATTCAGGAGATAATAAGGATTACAAGACAAAGCTTCAGCATCTCACTCAGGAGCTGTTTGGGAAAGAACCCAGATATAAGCTCCGGGGAGAAAAGGGACCGGCCCATGACAGGACATTCAGCGTGGATGTTTATGTGAATGAAAAACAATGCGGAAAAGGCAAGGGAAAGAGCAAGAAAAAAGCCCAGCAAAGCGCTGCTCTGAACGCCCTCGGCAAGTATGATCGCAAGGGTACTTTTTAAATCAATAAAATAATTGAATCAGACCGACACCCTGGGGGCAACGGTTCAAAATCGACTGATGGAACCGAGATAAATTAGTCGAAAATAGACCAGCTGACCCTAGGTCGCTTAGTCGATTATGAATTGGAATATATAGGCTGATTATGTTAAAATGACTAAAGACTACAGCCTTCGGGGGAACTTAATGTATTTAAAGCGGATTGAACTTCAGGGTTTTAAATCTTTTGCCGGTAAAACGGTTCTGGAATTCAATAAAGGAATAACGAGTGTCGTAGGACCAAATGGCAGCGGAAAGAGCAATATCGCTGATGCTGTGCGTTGGGTTCTTGGAGAGCAAAGCGCGAAACAATTGCGGGGCTCCAAGATGCTTGATGTTATTTTTTCAGGTACCCAGTACAGAAAATCCGTAGGATTCGCACAAGTTACTCTTGTAGTGGATAATACTGAAGGCAATCTGCCGATCGACTATACTGAGGTATCTGTTAAACGCCGACTTTACAGGTCAGGTGAAAGCAATTATTCAATTAATAATAATTCATGCCGTCTTAAAGACATAAGGGAGCTTTTCCTTGATACAGGAGTTGGCAGGAACGGCTATTCAATAATCAGCCAGGGCAAGGTACAGGAAATTCTCAGCCAAAGAAGCGAGGATCGCAGGGGTATATTTGAAGAAGCCGCCGGTATTATGAAATACAAGGTCAGAAAGCTTGAAGCTCAGAGGAAACTTGAAAGAACTGAACTGAATCTCCTGAGGATAGGGGATATCGTTCATGAACTGTCCATACAGATTGAGCCTCTTGCCGAACAGTCTGCAAAAGCCAGGGAATTTCTGGAACTCAGGGAAATTCTTCAGAAAAACGAAGTCGGATTATACTTGAACAATCTAAAAAACTATACAGCCCGTCTTGAAAAATATGAACTTGATATAGAAACATTAATCGGCGATGTTGAAAACCAGAATAGCGAGCTTGAATATGCGGCCACAGAGAATGAAGAACGCAACAAGCGTTTGCATGAACTTGACGAGTTGGAACAGAATTCCAGAAACAATCTTAATAACTTTATTATGTCCGTCGAGACAACAAGACATGAGATACAAATTTCCAAAGAAAGACTTAATTCCATAAACAGCAACCGTGAAAGAGCTAAAAAGGAAATTGCAGAAATCGACGAAAAGAAAAAGCAGTTGACCCGCGACTACTTCAAGCGTGAGGAGCGCATGGTTTACCTTGAAGGGCAGAAAGCTGAATTTGAAGAAAAACTGAACAGGCACAGAGATGATTTAGAAAAAATAATGGAGTCCCTTGGAGAAAAGGAAAAGGGAATGGAAAAACTCAGGGAAACAATTGATGATAAATCCGACGTTGTTTCAGATGTTAAAATAAAACTCAGGACGCAGGAGCTGGACAATATTTCAATAGACGGGAATTTAACCGAAGCATTCAAGGCAAAGCAAAGCCTTATTATGGAGAAAGATGTCCAGCGGCTTAAAATGCAGGATTCGAGAATTGAAGTAGAAAAACTAACAGCTGTGGTCAGAAAAAGCATTGAAGAGTTAGAGACAATAAGAAACAGAATTCAAGAAAACGAAAAAATGCTTGGTGATATGCGTAATGACATCGCTCAAAAACGCACCAGGCTGGGAATACTTGAAAGTAATCATAAAATTCTGGATGACATGGAAAAGAGAATGGAAGGGTATAAGTCGTCGGTCAAATCTATTATTGAAGAAGCGGGTGTTCCTAATTCAAAACTTTCGGGAATACTCGGAATTACAGCCAGGATCATAGAGGTGAAACCCGGCTTTGAAAAAGCGGTGGAAGCAGCACTGGGCGGGCGCCTGCAAAGCCTCATGGTATCAAACAACCGGGATTTATCAGATGCCATTGATTATCTTAAAGAACAAAATAAAGGACGTGCGTCATTTATATCCGCCGGACAAAAAAGCATGGGCATAGCAAGCAGAGAAGCAATAGAGAAAGCCAGGTCATGCAAAGGGTTTTTATGCGTGGCTTCGGACAAAGCAACTTGCCCGGCCAAATATAACGATGCGGTAATTGCCATGCTGGGCGGAATTGTAATTGCAGATACTTATGAAAATGCTCTTGAAATTATTAAAAAAACCAATTACGAACTGGATACAGTCAGCCTTGACGGTGAATTTTTCAGCAGATATGGAGTTGTGTCCGGTGGAAGTCATGCAACAGGACCGTCGGGAATTATCAATCGCGAAAAAAAGCTGCGTCAGTTAAATGCGGAAATTGATAATCTTGCTCTGGTAATTGAAAAACTTGACTCAGATGCCCGCGGTATTTCGGTTGAAACCGATGATATGAAAATTTCAGCAGGCAGGCTTGAATACAGTAACAATGAATCAAATGGAATACTCATCCAAAGAAGAACAGAAGCGGAAGCCGCCGGAGAACTTCTTGACAGAGTAACCGCCAGGATCACAACCATTGAAGAATCTATGTCAAACCTAGAAGCCAGAAAGAGTAAAAATATTGCAGAGATTGAAGTTCAAAGAGGAGAACTTACAGAACTTGAAACAGTCATAAGCAGTCTGAAAACCAAAATTGCAGAATTCGAAGCATCTCATCAGGAAAACCGTCGTATTCGCGATGAGCTTCATATGGATATCTCTGATTTAAAAGTATCTTTCAATTCCGTCAAGGAAAGCATGGAGAGTGCAGGGGAGACCCTGGGTAGAATTGACCTTGAAAGAATAGAACTTGATAACAAAAAAGAGCTCACTATTATAGAAATTTCAGAATTCGACAATAAGGAAATCCAGATAAAAGAGAAAATTTCAGCAAAAGAAAAACTAGTAATTGACCCGGATATAGAAAAGTCGCATCTCAGCGGGATTCTAAATAAATATACAAGCGAGAGAAGAGAAATTGAAGAGGGCGCCAACAGACATATAGAAAAAGTAAACGCCATCAATAAAGATATCCTTCTTCTTCAGAATAAAAGCTCGAAGGTGGAAGTCAGCCAGGCAAAAACGATGTCCGAAATCGAAGCGATGAAAAACAGGATGTGGGATGAATACGGACTTACCCATAACGAGGCCTTGGGCAAACATGATGAAATAGAGAATATCGGCGAGGCCAGACAGGATATAGCAAAATGCAGAAAGCGTTTGAAAGAACTTGGCAATATCAATATTAACTCCATAGAGGATTATGCCAGAACAAAAGAAAGGCATGGATTCTTATCGACGCAGAAAGACGACCTTGAAGCATCTAAGGAAGACCTCTATAAAGTTATAAAAGAGATGAATACTATAATGAAAAAGACTTTTATGGTGCAGCTTACAATTATCAATGAACGTTTCGGCAAGGTTTTCATGGAGTTGTTCGAAGGAGGCAAGGCGCGGATCGAACTCGTGGACGAGACCGATATACTCGAAAGCGGTATAGATATTATAGTGCAGCCGCCCGGAAAGAGACTTCAGAATATGATGTTGCTGTCAGGCGGGGAAAAAGCCTTTACAGCGATTGCATTGATATTTTCTATTCTTGAGATAAATCCATCGCCATTTTGCATTTTTGATGAAATTGAAGCGGCCCTTGATGAAACCAATGTGTGGAAATTCGGAGAATATATAAGGGACTACAATGACAATGATAATACTCAATTTATAATGATAACCCACCGCAAGGGTACGATGGAGCATTCGGATTCCATATACGGCGTCACCATGGAGGAACATGGCATATCGAAGGTCGTATCTATGAACATGACTGACTAGGAGGAATATATGGGACTATTCGACAGGCTTAAATCAGGTTTGAAAAAGACAAGGAACAACCTGAGAAGTAAGTTGGAATCCGTTATAAATTCTTTTACAAAAATAGACGAGGACCTTTTTGAAGAAATTGAGGAGATACTCATTCTTAGTGATATGGGCGTAGAATCTTCGGTGGAACTGACTGATGCACTCAGAACAAGGATAAAAGCCGAAGGCGTGATTAACCCTGAAGCTATATTCGGCATGCTCAAAGAAGAAATAAGAAAAAAACTATCGAAGAATGAAGATACATATCTCAAATGTATGAAACCGGGAGAAGAGCTGGATATAATCCTTATAGTAGGGGTAAACGGCACAGGCAAGACAACCAGCGCCGGTAAAATTGCAGCGCTTTTAAAAAACGAAGGCAAGAAAGTTATAATTGCAGCGGCAGATACCTTTAGAGCGGCGGCCATTGAACAACTCGAGCTATGGGCTAAACGTGCCGAAGCGGGTATAATAAAACATAAGCACGGCGCAGACCCCGGGGCAGTCGTATTTGACGCAATCAGGGCGGCAAGAAACAGAAAAGCAGATGTGCTGATTATTGATACCGCAGGGAGGCTTCATACAAAAAAGAACCTGATGGAAGAGCTTAAAAAAATCCACAGGGTTATAAGAAGGGAAGCCGCGGATTCAAGAAAAGAAACGCTTATCGTATTAGACGCCACATCCGGCAATAATGCACTGGTGCAGGCGAAGGCGTTCAGGGAAGCAACGGGTATAGACGGTATCGTTCTTACAAAGATGGATGGAACCGCAAAGGGGGGTATAATCATACCGATTACAGCAGAACTTGATATCCCCGTAAAATTTATAGGCATAGGTGAAAAACTTGATGACCTCAGGCATTTTGACCCGGAAGAATTTACCGAAGCCTTGTTGTAGGTGATTTGAATGAATGAAAATCTAGCGGAACTAAGAAGAATTTTTAAAAGCAGCAAATGGTATAAAATCATTGCAATATTAGCAGTGGTTGTAATATTGATAGTTGCTGCGGACAGAATTTATCTCAGGATTCTTGAGTTAGATGAAATAGGCGGACTGTCGTCTATTTATATCAAGAATATGATATGGAAAATCGGAATCGGAATTGTAGCGGGGCTGATAGCCTTTGGTGCAGTGATGATTCAGAATATTTTCATAATCAAAAACCTGAAAAAATATTTTATTAAAAATGAAAAAGTGCCGGGGACATTCTTCAACTGGATTCCGGCGGCCGCATCCGGTATTATTTTTGCTATAACGGCCAACAGCAGCATGTACCTGAATGCAATGAAATATTTCAATGGTAACGATTTCGGCATAAAGGACCCTCTGTTTTTTAATGATGTGGGATACTATCTGTTTTCCAGACCGTTTCTTATGAATGTTGTTAATTATTTCCAGGGATTGGTCATATTCCTGCTGATATATGCCATCGTTTATTATATCGCGGGAATTTTTATGGTTTTTGCCAATCTGAAACTTGACGACTTTAAATACCAGCCGATTATGATTCATTTGATGAGCACAACGGCACTTTTCCTTGCGGTAAGATTCCCGGTTTATAAATTTAAGGCAGAATCTATTTTATTTGGGGAAGTGGTGGGCTCAACCGGAGCAGGTTATGTAGATGTGAATATCTGGCTTAAATATTATAGGGTTATTCCTTATATTCTTCTTGCGATTGTCATAGCAGCCGTATTCTTTCTTATAAAGAAGAAGTATAAGATGACTGCCATATCTTTAGGAGTGTTTCCGGCGGCATTTTTAATAACTTTGGTAATCGCTCTGGCGGTTCAGGGGCTTGTGGTAAGTCCGAATGAGAAAGATAAGGAAAGTGAATTCCTGGTTCACAGCATCGCAATGACACGAAAAGCCTACAACCTTGAGGATATTCGCGAGATGGATATTAATCAAACTGAAATCCTGACTCCGGAGATGCTTTTGGAAAATTCAGAAACCATAGAAAATATCAGGGTGTTGGATTATGAATCCGCCATCAGGACAAATACACAGAT
>JAUVJE010000181.1 GCA_030592355.1 Clostridia bacterium | reverse complement strand
CTGACAATGGGCAGCATGCTTGATTTGCCTGTCTCAAAATAAAATCAATAAAAATAAATACAGTCATAATTGTGCCACATTTATGAACAATAATAGCATTATAAAATAAATGGAGGACAGTAAGAATGTTTATATTCGGCATAGTGATAGTAGGACTTATTGTGTTTATCATATTTCACAATGGTCACAGAAAAATCAATTTTCACGGTAGAAAAACTCCTGAGGATACATTGCGGGAGCGGTTTGCACGCGGTGAAATTGATGAGAAAACTTTCATGAAAATGAAAGAAACTTTAGAAAGTTAGGAGGAATATCATGATTTTTAGCAGAGGTTTATTCGGATTAGGCAGTCATTGCGGAATCGGTTTTTTAGGCGGCTGGCACTTTTTGATTATGATTGGTTTGGCGTTTGTACTCGCTGCAATAGTTATTATAGCAGTTCGTAGAAAGAGAGCTCATAGAAATGACCTGGTATTGGATATACTGAAGAGGAGATTCATTTCAGGTGAAATTTCAGAGCAAGAATATCTCAGTAGAAAAGAGATTCTGAGCAGGAAGTAGTGTTATATGAAAATTTTAACATATGTATTTATAATATTAGGAATAATTGCCATTGCGGCAGGAGCAGTAGGTTTAATTGTCAACAGCCAAGGGCTGGAATCCCACAAGTTCAATGATTATGTTACCAGAGCAAGCAAATTCAACAAAAAAGCAGACATTGATGGATATTATGGGATGATGGGAGGCGTTGGCAGTTATTCATACTTCAGCAGGCCGGATGGCGATGGAGAAAAGTATGGTTATGAGGATCTGAAAGAAAAGGTGGAGACTTATATATCCCGCTACAAGGAAGAGTTGTCAATAGGAGACATATTCATTTACGAAGACAGTGAATACTATTTCTCAATAGTAGAGGAAGATACGGGCAGGGGAGCAATGGAGCTTCTGGCAAATCCTTATACAGGGGGTATATTCCCCGAGTACGGCCCAAACATGATGTGGAACTTAAAATACGGCATGCACACCCGGGGCGGCATGATGGGAAGATTCTATTCAAGATTTTCAAACCACTGGGTATATTCAGATAATGAAATATCTGTAAAAGAAGCGTATGATATAGGTAATAGGTATGTAAACGTAAATATCTCAAGTGAGGCAGGCGTTTCAGAGGAACCGCATGAGTTTTATGGATATTACACATTCCACATTGAAGAAAATGGAGAAGTGTTGGGAATGCTGAGTGTTAACGGTTTTACCGGCGAAGTATGGTTTCATGACTGGCATGAAAACCTGTTGGAAATAATAAGCGGACACGAAGAAGACACCCACTGATAAAACCGGGAGGTGATTGGAATAACATTTAATGTTTTGGTTGTAGAAGACCAACGGGAAATCAGCAGTATAATTCTTAAATACATAGAGGCTGAAGGCTACACAAGCAGTCTGGCTGAAAACGGATTTGAGGCGCTGAAAACATTCAATGAGGATTCCTTTCACCTCGTTTTACTGGATATTATGATGCCCGGTATAAGTGGTTTTGAGGTGCTGGCGGAAATACGTAAAATATCAGAGACTCCGGTTATCATGCTTACTGCAAAGCAGGAAGAAGTGGACCGCGTCAAAGGATTTGCCGTTGGAGCTGACGATTATGTTGTGAAGCCATTCAGTCCCAGGGAGCTAATGCATCGAATCAAGGCAATATTTAAAAGGGTGTATAACGAGAAGGGAGAATTTGTACTGACCGTCGGAAATTTAAAATTATATTCGGAAAGCATGATTCTGCATAAAGGAGATAAAGAGATTCCAATTACTTCCACAGAGTTCCGCCTTTTATATACTTTTATGAGTAATAATGGCCATGTGCTTACCCGCGACCAACTTATTCGAATGTCATTCGGTCATGATTATGAAGGCTATGATAGAAATATAGACAGTTATATCAAAAGAATCAGGCAAAAAATAGAAGATAATCCTCAAACCCCGGATATCCTTGTAACAAAGTATGGAACCGGTTATATTTTTGGAGGTGAAAGCCAGTGACGGTTAGAAAACTATGGCTTCGGGTATTAATTCTGGTTGTTGTTGTTACAGTTGGAATCAATGCTGTTATTATGATTATATTGACCAGGAGACATTTTTCTGATTACATGGCGGATAGTTACAGCAAGCATGTCTCTCAGATTCTTGATTATACAAAAAGAGCCATGGTTGAAGATGATATATCATTCCCGCAGATGGCCATTGAGCTGCAGACACATTTGTATGATCCTATTATCAGGATAAAACTTTATAGTATGGAAGGCGAGCTTTTGGTGAATGTCGGCGATGATTATTATATGTCAAGTATAATGATGAAAAAAAATTTTATGGGGCGGATGATGACCCCAGCCCCGGACGAATCTGATAATTACACAATTGCAGACGGCGATGAAAATATAGGGATTATTACAATCACAAGATACAGTTCCGTAGAAAATTCCCTGGTTTCACAGATGTTTAAAAATACCCTTTTTACCAATAGCCTTATTTCCATGATAGCAGCCATTGCCTTAGCAATAATGGCGGGTATTTTTGTAAGTAAAAAAATGAGCAGGGAACTTGCCCTGACCGCACATATGGCTCAGGACATACAGCTGGGTAAACACACGAGACCTGGCAAAACCAATATACACGAAATTAATATCATTAGGGAAAGTCTTGAGTCCCTGAACATACGCCTGAAGCTCAAACAAAAAAGCCGTGAGTCGCTTGTTGATGAATTGATTCACCAGACCAGGACCCCTTTGACGGTTTTAAAAACACACCTTGAGGCTGTGGAAGATGAAATTGTTGAAATGACGGCTGAAGAGATTGAAATATACCGAAACCAAATTGATGATATAAATACAGTTATGATGAAAATGAATGGATTAATCGATGCCCGTAATGATAATAAAAAGATTTCAACGGAACCATTTGAATTCAGGCACATGATAAATTTGATTGCTGCGGGACTAAAAACACAGTTTGTGCAAAAAGGAATATCCCTTGATGTTGTTTCAGGCAAAAAGGTACAGATGAACACGGATAAATATAAACTCAGCCAGGCAATCTATAATATATTAACCAATGCATATAAATATACAAAGGCAGGTGGTTCTGTCAAAGTGAGTTACAGCACTGAAAATGATCTTTTAAAAATAGAAATCGAAGATACCGGTATCGGAATTGATAAAGATAAGCTGAAATATATTTTTGACGCCTATTACCGGGGCAACCCGTCTTTGGAAACCGGCGGTGAAGGGATTGGATTGTATTTAGCCAAGGTAAACATAGAAGCTATCAATGGAAAACTTTCTGTAAAATCAGAAAAAAGCATTGGAAGCACTTTTTTTATTGAAGTACCTGTTTCATATATAAATGCAGTATAATTGTCATTGATGGCAGGAACAATTCAAAAATTTAAAAGAGCGTTTGAAAATAAGACAACCACTGCAATATTGGCAGCGGTGCTGGCTGCTGTTTTGTATGGAATTAATTCGCCGTTTTCTAAAATGCTGCTGGATAAAATTCCACCGACATTGATGGCGGCGCTTCTATATCTTGGGGCAGGCATTGGAATGCTTGTTGTAAACCTGATTAGGGTTTGGGGCAAAAAGGAGCATCTAGAAGCAAAAGTCACTAAAAGGGAATTACCGCCGGTGATTGGTATGATTCTGCTCGACATAGCGGCCCCCATTTTTCTAATGCTTGGATTAACCCTGACAACAGCTGCCAATGCTTCCTTACTAAATAATTTTGAGATTGTTGCGACTTCCATGATTGCGTTATTTATTTTCAAGGAATCTATTGGAAAGAGAATGTGGCTTGCCGTTGTATTGATTACATTGGCAAGCCTAATACTTTCAGTAAGCGATTTCAGTAGTTTTACTTTCTCATTAGGTTCTGTTTTTGTAATCGCGGCATGCATATGCTGGGGATTTGAAAACAACTTTACCAGAATGCTTTCCATCAAAGATCCCATGCAGGTTGTTGTGATAAAAGGTTTTGGCTCAGGCTTCGGGGCACTGATAATAGCTTTTATGGCAAGAGAACTGCATGCAGGAATCGTATATATTTTGCTGGCTCTTTTACTCGGGTTCGTCGCATACGGCCTTAGTATTTTCTTTTATATTAAAGCACAGAGAGAACTTGGAGCAGCAAGAACCAGCGCATATTATGCCGCGGCTCCTTTCATTGGGGTTCTGGCTTCATGGGCGGTGCTTCACGAAAGAATTACCTGGTCCTTTATGATTGCCGTGGTTGTTATGATTATGGGCACATACTTCGCGATATCAGAAAAACACCGGCATACTCATTTGCACGAGGGCGAAACACATGAGCACAAACACAATCATAATGACGGACATCATAATCACTTGCATGAAGAAAAAATAGCCGGGGAACACAGCCACAAGCACACTCATGAAGCAACGAAGCATAAACATCCGCATACGCCCGATATCCACCACAGGCACAGCCATTGACCAGATATCAGACAGAATAAGG
>JAUVJE010000197.1 GCA_030592355.1 Clostridia bacterium | reverse complement strand
TTGTGAAAACTGCGGTCTCACAATCGACAGGGACCTGAATGCAAGTTACAATATACGTAATGAAGGCTGGCGTTTGTTTTTGACGAAGCACATGAATAAAACCGTGGGGCACACGGGGATAGCTCGCTTATGCTGCAGCCGTTAGGCTGTTCGAACGAGAAGCCCCTACTTCTTTAAGTGGTGGGAGTATTTCACTTAAACTATTAAAAGCCGATGTTAAAAACCTCATGAAGGTCATGAGTTAAAAATTATTTTGAAAATGACGCCGCTTTCTGTGTTTTCAGCGTTTACCGAGCCTCCGTGCAATTCAACGATATGTTTTGTTATGGCAAGACCAAGACCTGTTCCGCCCCGGTTTTTCCGGCCTTGGTAATAGCTTTTAAAAATATGATTGATGTCATCATCAGGGATGCTCTCGCCTTGGTTATATATGCTTATACTGGTTTTACCGTCAGCGAAAGCAAGTTTAACCCGTATAAGACCATTTGGTTCAACATGCTTAATTGCATTAGTAAGGATGTTTCTGATTGCCTGCTCAAGCCGCAGTGCGTCTCCTAAAAAAGCAAGCTCAGCCGGATAATCAATATCCAGGTTCATTGAAAATAATTTGTCGTATGGAAGATCTTTGTGCCTATTATAGATTTTTCTAATTAACTGAGGCAATGGGAATTTTTCTTTTCTAATTACATAAACACCTGATTCCATTTGAGACAGGTCAAGTAAATCATCTACCATATTACTTATTTTTTCGGTTTCGGTTAACAATATATCGTATATGTCTGAGGCCTCATCTTCGGAATATATTTTATCAGACAAAGCCTCTGAATAACCCTTTATTACAGACAGCGGTGTTTGCAGTTCATGTGAAACCTGTGCCGTAAACTGGGTTCTTAATTTATCCAAAGTTTTTTCTTTCGTTAATTCTCCCTTAAGTTGGGTTATTGTATTCTCAAGCTTATCTGTTATTTCGTTAAGGGTTTTTCCAAGCTGTCCGATTTCATCCTCCCGGGTTCCTTCATATTTAAGAGAGAAATCAAGCTGCCCCATTTTTTCAGCAATGGCATTAAGATTATTAAGAGGTTTGGACATGCTTTTTGAAAAAAGATATGTAAATATAAAGAATATTATAGCAAGGGAAATCCCAAAGAAAACGAAAAATTGCTGTACGATATCAACAACTGAATCCATACTGGTATAAGATATTCTACCCAAGATGAAATTCCCGTCATCTGTTTGAACCAGATATGAAAGCCAATCGTTTGAAGCGTTTGGAGCTTTTGTTGTAGAAATGAAAACTTCGCCGGTTTTTTCCCGGTTGAATAAGAAGTTCAAGCCCTGTTTTCCAGAGCCCTGCAAAGATGAGCCATGTAGATTTCCAGTATCGGTTTCTAAAAAATGCACTGACATTCCATGGTCAACCGCATATTCGTCTATAAGGGGCTGAAGATCTGAGATTCCCGCGTCATTGTATCTGTCCTTCAGCTCTTCTGTATGAAATACAAGTGTTTTTTCCTGTTGCGAGTAATAATAATCATCAAAGAAAAATTCGATTACTAGGTAAGAGGCACCGCTTAATACTATCCCAAACAAGAGCATATATATTAAAAATTGCCTGAAAAGTGTTTTTTTCAAACTCCCACCTCAAAAAGATAACCCGTTCCCCGTATTGTTTTAATACATTTGCCGCAGTCGCCAAGCCTATGGCGTAGCCGTTTTATAGTAGTATCAAGAACACGGGTATCTCCGTCGTATTCAAAACCCCAAATCCTGTCAAGTATTTGCATTCTGGTCAATGCCTTGCCTTTGTTATCAATAAAATATAGCAGCAGGTCGAACTCCCTTGCAGAAAGAGATATATTACCGGAGGCTGTAACAACGGTTCTTGATTCATTGTCTATTGATATTCCGGGTAATTCAATAACAAGTTTTTGAGATAATTTACCGCTCCTTTTCAATAACGCCCTGACTCTCATTACAAGCTCCCTTGAACTGAATGGCTTTGTCATATAGTCATCTGTCCCCAAGTCAAAACCTCTGAGCCTGTCCTCTTCCTCTCTTTTGGCAGTGAGCATGATTACCGGAACATCACCGTCGGAGCGTATTTCAGAGAGAACTTCCCAGCCATCCATATTAGGCATCATTACGTCCAAAATTGCCAAATCAACAGGAGTTTCATACCATATATCCAGTGCTTTTTCTCCATCTTCAGCGCAAAAAACAGAATACCCTTCATTTTCCAGGTATTTCGTTATCAGATTTCTTAGATTTTTATCGTCTTCTGCAATAAGGATGCGTATTCCGCTCATAATTTGCCCCCATAACATACATTTAAAGTATAACACAACAAGCGGGAAACCCCGGAAGGTTCCCGCCTGTTAAATGTATATTACTTATTTCTTCCGTTTCTATTTCCCTGTCCGCCTTCTTCGTTGTTGCCGTCGCGAAGCGGTTCACCGTCTTCGTCACATTCAGCTAGTCTTTCGCCATTGCCGGCGCCTTTATCTTCGTTTCCGCCTTTATAGCCGTTTCCTTCGCCAATAGCTTCGCCATCGCCGGTGCCTCTTCCAAAGATGCCCCATCCTTCTTCAGGACGATTCGGGTTTTCGCCTTCGGTTTCGCAGGTTCCGTCGCATTCTGTCAAGTGCGTTTTAATTGCTTCTGCGTCTTCCTCTGAAAGACTTCCGTCTGCAACCTTTGCTTCGATGATTACCATTTTTTCAGCAAGTACTGCTGCATGGAATTCTTCTTCGGTGTCGAAATCTTCAATTGAAGCTTCAAACCTTGATTCGCTTCCGTCGCCTGCTCCGTTTCCATTGTATGCCAGTGCAGTTCCTGCTGCCGCCATTACTACTATTACTACTATTGAGATGATCATTACTAATTTTTTATTCATTGTTCTGCTCCTTTTTTTAATTTATGTATGCATGATATAGGAGCAATCTGTCATCAATGTGTCAGTTGAATTATTTTTTAATTTTAAAATAATTAAAAATACTGATAGCCTCAACTTGTACTTGAATATCCACTGACAGAAAACTCAACCAGCGCTTGTTTTACTCAGCGTTAAGGAATTGGTAATATAAATATATAATCGTTACAGAAAATAATAAAGATAGGAGATAATAAAATGTTTAATATGGATAGCATAGGTAGAAAAATAGCAGAATGCAGGAAAAGTAAAAACATAACACAAATGGAGCTTGCTGACTTGCTTGGAATCAGTTTCCAGGCCGTAAGCAACTGGGAAAGGGGACAATCAATGCCCGATATTTCTAAATTACCAGAGCTTGCTAAAATTTTGGATATATCAATTGACGAGTTGTTGGTTAATAGTAACAGCAAAGAATTCATTATTAATATAATAGATGAAAAAGCCGTTGAATATATGACAAATAATATTGTGACTAAAGCAGATTTCAAGGAAATTGCCCCTGTTTTAAAACTAGAACAAACAGATGAGATATTTGAGAACATGAAAGAAACTGATGATTATTCTGATATCGCCGACATCGTACCTTTCATCAGCCAGGAACTTATCGATAAACTTGTTGTAAAAGCAAAAAAAGCAGGAAATTATAAAAATCTTAGTGAAATATTAATGTTTGCAAACAAAGAATTGGTAAATAAAATGGCAGAAGAAGTCTTTGCTGACAAAGACAGAAAAAAAATTAACACTTACCTTCCATTTATATCAGAAGAGCTGGTGAGAAAGTTTGCAAATGAGCTGTATACAGAAGAAGGCCTGAAGGGTATAGAAGATTTAGCGCCGTTCATGAACAGGGAACACTTGAATAATCTGGCAAAAGATGCGATACAAAAACACGGATTCACAGCCATTAGTCCGGTAGCACCTTTTCTCAGCAAAAAACTGCTGAAAAAAGTAATCCTCAGTATGCACCCCGGCTTAAAAGATTAAGAATACAAAATCACAACACCAGTTATCCCCGGGATACTTGGTGGTTGGAATAGAGAAGGAGTTGCCATTTTGAGACAGCCTCTTACTTTTAAGCTATGAGTCAGATTCGCTTCGTTTGGTCAATGGCGT
>JAUVJE010000117.1 GCA_030592355.1 Clostridia bacterium | reverse complement strand
TTGCCATTTCAATTGTCTGTGCCGGATTCACTGCTGTAGGGTCAAGATTGTTGCCTTTGTGCACCAAACCTGCAAAAGACATTTCTCCAAACATATCCAAATCATTATTGCTTGCGGCACCGTCAGTTCCAAGCGCAACGTGCAGCCCTTTTTTGAGCATCTGCGGTATCGGTGCAAATCCGCTTCCTAAAAACATATTGCTGGACGGGCAATGCACCGGGAAAGCGTTCTTTTCCAGTAAAATATCCATCTCTTCCTCGTCCATCCAGACCGTATGTGCGATAGTCGCCGGGACATCAAACAACCCAAATTTTAAAAATGTCCTGATTGGACTAACACCATATTTCTTAATAGAATTCTCAACCTCAGCCTTGGTCTCATTAAGGTGAGAATGAATCATGCTTCTGGTTTTAGCTGCAAATTCCGCTGAGTCCCTAAGTCCTTTTTCATCATAAAGATATACCGAATGAATCTCCAGGGATGTCCTTAACAAACCTTCCCCCGCTCCATCAAATTCATTTCTAAATTTATTCCATTCAACCTTGGCATCTTCAAAGCTACTCTCAGTATCCTGAGATGTGAGCAAACCCAGAGAAATATTAGCCCGCATCCCTGCTTCCAGAACTGCTTTTGCCGTTATATCAACCTTAAAATACATGTCTAAAAACGCGGTGGTACCGCTTTTTATCATTTCTGCAATTGCAAGCATTGAGCCGTTTCTAATATGCTCTCTCGTCAATTTGGATTCTATCGGAAATATGCCTTCTTTAAGCCACTTTTCAAGAGGTTTGTCGGTAACATAATTGCGCATTAAAACCATAGGACTGTGGGTATGGGCGTTTTGAAGGCCGGGCATGGCCACCATTCCTTTGCCTTCAATGATTCTGCCGGCAGTTTTTTTCTCAACGCCAATATAGCTTATTATATTGCCGGTTATTCCGATATTTCCCATTCCAGCATCCATACAGGCCGCATCGCCCGTTATTATCCTGACATTCTTAATTAAGATATCCATATAAAGCCCCTATATATCTCTTTAATGGCCAACCACCGCAGTATTGTCTAATCAACGATTTACACCTTGGTTTTTTAGCAAACAATTTAAACTTTCCAGCTATTCAGATATTCTTCCTGTTCACTTGTAAGGCAGTCTATTTTTACTCCCATGGATTTCAATGTGCGTTGGGCAACAAAATTATCAATTTCACACGGTACAGGCAACACTGCTTTTTCAAGGTATTCAGCCTCATCCGCAATGAATTTCGCACACAGCGCCTGAACAGAAAAGCTCATATCCATAATTTCAGCAGGGTGCCCGTCGGCACAGGCCAAATTCACAAGCCTGCCTTCACCAAGTACATTAATTATTCTTCCGCTAGGCATTTCGTACCCAATAATATTGTGCCGTTGGTCAATCTTAAGAACAGCTTTTTCTTCCAATTGGTCCATGGCAATTTCAACATTAAAATGTCCGGCATTGCTAAGTATAGCCCCGTTTTTCATTTTCAAAAAATGTTTTGATTCAATTACATTCTTACATCCTGTTACCGTTATAAAGAAATCGCCCAGCGGAGCGGCTTCTTCCATAGGCATGACGCCAAATCCATCCATAACCGCTTCAACCGCCTTGACGGAATCAATCTCGGTGATAATTACCCTTGCACCAAGACCCTTCGCCCTTGCCGCTACTCCTTTACCACACCAACCATAGCCTGCTACAACCACTGTTTTACCTGCAACATTCAGGTTTGTCGTCCTCATAATACCGTCCCAGACAGATTGCCCCGTTCCATAACGGTTGTCAAACAGATGCTTGCAGTCTGCATCGTTGACGGCAAACATAGGAAATCTCAGTTTTCCTTCTTTTTCAAGAGCCTTTAGTCTGATAACACCCGTAGTAGTCTCTTCACATCCCCCGAGAATATTGCCGCTTAGCCCGATCATGTCAGAATGCAGGAGATTAACCAAATCACCGCCATCGTCAATAATAATATCAGGCCCAAACTCCAGCGCCCTTCGAATATGCATTTCATATTCTTCCGAAGTAGCCTTATACCATGCGAACACCTCGAGACCATCTTTTACCAATGCAGCGGTTATTGCATCCTGTGTGGATAATGGATTGCTGCCGGTAACCCTTACATGAGCGCCTCCGGCATGTAGCACCTTTGCCAAATAGGCTGTTTTTGCTTCAAGGTGAACCGATACCGTTATTTTAAGCCCTTTAAAAGGCTTCTCTTTTTTAAATTCCTCTTCGAGACCAGATAGAATAGGCATTCTGCTTTTAACCCATGAAATTTTCTTTGCCCCTTCTTCCGCAAGTGAAATATCCCTGATTAAATAATCCATTTTATACCTCCAGTTTCGCTATTATAGTTTTGATGTATTGCATAAACCGTTTTCTGACCCGTTCGGTAGTTTCCATAACTTCAGCATGCGATAGCGGTTTGTCAAGCATTCCGGCTGCCATATTAGTGATGCAGGATATCCCGAGCACATTCATTCCGGCATGGTTTGCGGCAACCGCTTCAGGGACAGTAGACATCCCGACTGCATCCGCGCCCATGATTCTCATTGCCCTGATTTCAGCGGGTGTTTCATATTGCGGACCCTGTGCGAAACAATAGACACCCTTTTCTATAGACAATCCGATTTCTTCAGCACATACTTCGGCGGTTCCGATATGCTTTTTACTGTAAATCTCGCTCATATCCGGAAACCGCGGACCAAATTCCTCTATATTTGCACCTCTTAGCGGTGATGGGCTGATAAATCCAATATGATCGGAAATCAGCATCAGGCATCCTTCTGAAAAGTTTTCATTAATGCCGCCTGCAGCATTTGTTATGATTACATTATTGATTCCCAGAAACTTCATGATGCGAATACCGAATACAGCTGTCTGCATGTCGTATCCTTCATAATAGTGGAATCGTCCTTTCATAGCCAGAACAGTTCTGCCTGACAGTTCTCCATAAATTAACTTCCCGGCATGTCCTTTTACCGTTGAAACAGGAAATTCCGGTATATCCGTATAATCAAATTCAATTGGATTTCTAATTTCACCGGCTAAATCTCCAAGACCTGACCCCAATACCATTCCTATTTCCGGGGTCCCCGGCAGTTTGTTCATGATGTAATTGCGGGCTAATTCTAATTTTTCAAAATAATTCTTCATTTTACAACCTCTCCATCTTCATGATTTTTCTTTCTGTCATAGCCTCATGGGCATTGAATCCTATCAAATGGCCATATATGGAATCGCCGATATCCGTTGTGGATATGGACGTGCTTCCACCACTTATATATTCTATGAAATCCGCTGCCAGCCGCGAGTCTCCCCCTCCGTGGCCGTCTCCCCCGGTATTTACATCCACCATCTCTTCCGTAAACATCTGCAGTTTGCTTAAATCCGGTTTTCTCACATAGAAGACACCTGCCTCCATTTCACCGTATATCTCTCCTTTTGTTCCTACCACATGGATGGTCCGTTCCGGTTTAGCCGTTCCTCCCAGAAGATTATGGCTGACGGTACATCCATCCTCGAATTCAATCATAACGGTTTGGTGGTCATTTACATTATTATTGCATTTCCAGACACATTTACCGAACGGGTTCCCTTCGCTAAGACTCTGCATGAGCCTGTCTTCTGACTCCCTGTCTTCGTAGCTGTCAAGATGCTCCCTTGCGTAATAATTCCATTTACCAT
The DNA here is from genome assembly GCA_030592355.1 of Clostridia bacterium. Lineage (GTDB taxonomy): Bacteria > Bacillota > Clostridia > DUPQ01 > DUPQ01 > JAFGQE01. The sequence continues at coordinate 4,073 of JAUVJE010000117.1, read as the reverse complement.
ATTTAACATACATCTGCCTTGCATCGTATTCACAATTTTCGGCAATTTCACAATCGACGGTGCATCTGTTTCCTGCGCCACGAGGAAAATTTTCATCTATGTAATTGAACAAACCTCCCATGCTGGCGACATAAGCCGGTGTTGAATCATTTTTCATCCAGGTTATTATGTCCAGGTCGTGGCAGCATTTCGACATCATAATCTGCGAACCGCATACATCACTGTTTCCCCATTTGTCTCTTACAAATGCTGTCGAAAAATGGTGAAAACTTACATTTTCCTCGGTAACCATTGAGTACACCTTTCCGATTTCACCTGACAGTATCCTCTTCTTGATTTCCACATAGAACGGGGCGTATCTCAGGACATGGCACACCATTACTTTACTGCCTTTTTCCACTGACAGCCTATGCAGTTCCATGAGTTCCGCCTTATTCAGGCAGATTGGCTTTTCAATGAGCATATCAATTCCCGCAGCAATGATTTTTCTTGCCGTTTCAAAGTGGTCCCGGTCCATAGTCGCGTTTATGACTGCGTCAACCTGTATTCCCACAGCCAAAAAAGAATCCAGGGAATCAAACCTTCTGTTTTCAGCTACACCAAATATTTCCCCTGTCATATTCCTTCTGTATTCATTAGGTTCGGCAACAGCTGTTATTTTCATCTTGTCGGGTCTCTTAAGGGCATATTCAGCATATACCCGGCCTCTGTTGCCGCATCCTATAACGGCAATTTCCACAGGTTTTCCCATTTTGTCCCCCTAAAACTGGTATATTTCAATTATACAACAAATTTCCTTTATCAAACCCTATCTTTTCACCCCTCTTCCTGAATTGCAGTTATATTTAGGGGCGGCGGGAAAAATTCTTTACTATCCTTGCAAGCGCAAGTATAATTTACAGGGGCGGGGGTACGATATGACTGGCAAAAAAAGAAACGAAGCGGTTGATGTAACAATTAAAATTCTCGAGCGTACAAATGGCAACAAGCCGGACCGTGAAGAATGGTTCCTGGACCAGGGTCTCGGGTTGTTCATTCACTGGAGCCTCGATTCTATAATAGGTTCGGTTATTTCCCATTGGATGATTGGCGCGGACAAAGAACCGCTCCGTAAAATGCAGGAGGATCTCCCTTTGCGATTCAATCCATATCGTTTTAACCCTGATGACTGGGCGCGGCTTGCAAAGACAGCCGGTATACGCTACTCCTTGTTTACCACAAAACATCATTCCGGTTTTTGCATGTTTGATACAAAGACTACCGATTTCAATATAATGAACACTCCATTCGGAAAAGATGCCACCAAAGCTATTATGGAATCTTTCCGCGCCGTCGGGATAAAAACAGGAATATATTTTTCTCCGCTGGATTTCACCTGGTGTCTTAAGGCAGGCAAAGAACTGCACTTTATGACTCCCGAGGTCATTCCGGCCAACAATCCCGGGCTTATGGAATATAACGAAGCTCAGATCCGTGAAATATTTGAATCCTACGGACCAATAGAAACCGTTTTCTTCGACGGTCCGCCTGCTAATTTAAAAGAAATCGTCTGGGAATTGAATCCTGATACGGTAATTTCAAGAAGCGAGATGCCCACCCCTGAAATCAGGCTGCCTGAGGAAATTATTGATGAGCCCTGGGAAGCATGCTATTTTATGGGTAATTCATGGAATTATAAAGCCACCAACGAAGCTTACCGCACCGGCACTGAAATTATAAACCTACTGATTGAAACCCGTGCCAAAGGCGGTAATCTGGTAATTAATATCTCTCCTGACCACTACGGAGAGATCCCTCATGAACAGGAGCGCATCTTGCAGGAAATCGGACTTTTTATGTTTTTCTGCGATGAAGCTATTTATGATGTGCGGCCATGGCATGTCCCGCAGGAAGACGGATTTTTCTTCACCCGCAAGAAAAATACCGATACAGTCTATGCATTTGTAATGAACGACCCGTGGCCCCATGGCACAAGACGCAAATATACAATCAAGGGGGTCAGGGCTACGAATAAAACAAAAATTGAAATTGTAGGCCAGTCGGGCCGTGTTCTTGAACATCATCCCGAAGCTGATACCAAAACCCGGTTCACACAGGACGAAAAAGGTCTTCACATTGACGCCATGAGAACATTCAGACCGTATTCAGCCAAGGATTGGCCAAACCCGGTTGTTTTCAGGATAACTAATGCTGAAAAATCGAATATTTAGTTTATTTTTTTACAGCTCAGCTTTAATTTAAAACACCTGGTAACGGGTGTTTTTATTACCTGTGCCACTCTTTTGGTACTAGGTCATATAAATTGCTACTAATAATATCATTGATATGATACAATGTTTTATGTAAAAAAGGGAATTTCTTACATAAAACAAAAAAATAAATTCGGAGGTGTTCATATGCGCAAAGGTTTCGACCCCATATACACAAAATCCAGGAAAGTAACTGATATTAAGGACATGCTTTACAGCGGACTTGAATTTTTTGGAGACAGGCCTCTTTTCCTCGAAAAGAGCAAAGAAACTAAAAAATATGAAACAGTTATTTACAAAGACTATGTGAAAGAAGTTGAATATCTTGGCACCGCCCTGATGACGCTGGGTCTTAAAGATACTAATCTTTCAGTAACAGGTGAAAATAGGTACAGGTGGTCAACTACCTATATGGCCATTGTCAATGGCATCGGCACCGTGGTTCCAATCGACAAGCTTCTGCCAATTCATGAAATCATGAATATCGTTGACAGAGTTACCCCATCCGCAATCATCTATTCCAGTAAAAAAAGCGTTGAAATGGAAGAGGTTGCTAAAAAAACAGACGCAGTTAAATATTTCATCGGTATGGACTTGAAGCCAGAAGATGCCACAGACCGCTTTTTATCTTATGACGCTTTGATTGAGATAGGTAAAAAGGAAATGGAAAAAGGCAATACTGACTATACAGACATCGTAATCGACCCGCAGGCAATCAGAATCCTTCTTTTCACATCGGCAACAACCTCAACATCGAAAGCTGTAAGATTAACTCACTTTAATTTAGTCTCTAATGTTATGGCAGCAACATCTGTCATATATATGGATGAAAATGACAGGTTCTTATCATTACTGCCTCTTCATCACATATTTGAAAGCTCATGCGGATTTTTAATACCAATTTTCATGGGCGCATCAATTGCTTATTGCGAAGGTCTTAAGTATATTGTTGACAATCTCAAAGAATCCGGTGCAACAATCATGCTTGGTGTTCCCCTTCTCTTTGAAGGAATGTATAAGAAGCTTTGGAAAAAAGCTGAACTAAGCGGTTCCGCGGACAAGCTCCGCAAAGCCCTGAAAATATCAAATTTCCTTATGAAACTGAAAATTGATGTTAGAAAAAAGCTTTTCCACTCTATTTATGAAGGACTGGGAGGTACCATCAGGATGTTCATCAGCGGTGCTGCCGCTATGACTCCGGAGGTTGCGGAATTCTACAGGAACATCGGCCTTATTTTCTTCCAGGGATACGGTCTTACGGAAACATCCCCCATACTCTCTGTAAACAGCAATACAGATTTTATTGATGCCTCCGTAGGCAAGGCTTTACCGGGAGTTGAAATTCAAATTTGGGAACCCAACGAAGAAAACATAGGCGAAATCGTAGCCAAGGGTCCCAATGTAACGATAGGATATCTCGACGAACCTGAATTGAACAAAGAAATCTTTGAAGGTGGATATTTTCACACCGGCGACATGGGATACATGGATGATGCAGGATTCGTTTTCATCACCGGCCGTAAAAAATGTGTAATCGTAACTCAAAACGGCAAAAATATTTATCCGGAGGAAATAGAACTTCTTATCAATGTGTATCCTTTTGTCATTGAATCAATGGTATGGGGCAATATTTCCGAGGGAAACAAAGAAGAAGTAATTACAGCATCAATATACCCGGATGCAGAAGCAATACAGGCTGAATTCGGTCAATCCGACCCGGATTTTGTCAAAGTAAAAGTAAAAGAGATGATTAAAGAAGTCAATTCAAAATTAGTTGACTATAAAAAAATTAAAGATGTAAGGCTAAGAGACAAAGAGTTTGTA
>JAUVJE010000131.1 GCA_030592355.1 Clostridia bacterium | reverse complement strand
TTACATGTGCCCGGTTATGTGCAACTTTTGCAAGCGAGGGATTCTTAGTTCTCAATGTTAAATACAGGCTCGGACCTAAATACAGGCACCCGGACCAGCTTGAGGATATAGGGAATGTATTAAAGTGGTTGAATAAAAACAAGGATTCATACAAAGCTGATACAGATAGGATTTTCTTTGGAGGAAGTTCCGCCGGTGCTCATCTTTCCTGCCTGTCGGTATGTGTTGCCACCAATGAAAAACTGCGTAAAAGCATTGGCGTTGATTTCCCCGTGGAGAGCGAACAGGTTGCAGGTTCTTTGCTTATATATGGTGGATATAATATGGAAAGCCTCATTAATTCAGGGTTTTTCATGATTAGGACAATGGTAAAAAGCTATACGGGGACTGCAAATCCTTCAAAGTATGAACATAAAGACCAAATTTCACCGGTTCACCATATTACTGAGGAATTCCCGCCTTCCTTTATTATAGCAGGAGAACGCGATCCGCTATTTGGACAAAGCGTTGAATTAATTGAGGTGCTTAAGAAAAAGGAACGGCCATACACAGAATTGCTTTTTGACAGGAGCGTAAAAAATGCAAAACATGCATTTGTGAATTTCCATTACAGAGATTGCTCTAAAAAGGCATATGAGGGTATGATTAAATTTTTAAAAAGCAACTCATGACCAGGAAATAGCAGCAAAGATGCAAGATAAGTATATTGCGAAAGGGATAAATGGAATTTTTACCGATAAATAAAGACGATATGAAAAAGAGAGGATGGGAATCAATTGATTTCCTTATCATTTCCGGTGACGCTTATGTAGACCACCCGTCATTTGGCCATGCAGTTATTTCCCGAGTGCTGGAAAATTCCGGTTACAGGGTTGGGATAATAGCACAGCCCGATTGGAAAAATCCTGTATCGATTATGGAAATGGGGCGTCCAAAGCTTGCCGTATTGATATCGCCGGGAGTTATAGATTCCATGGTCAACAATTACTCAGCTTCAAAACACAAGCGTAGAAATGACAGGTATTCTCCCGGGAATAATTCGGACTTACGACCGGACAGGGCCAGTATAGTATACACAGGTCTGGCAAAGCAGGCTTTTAAAGGAATACCGGTAATCATAGGGGGAGTGGAATCGGGTCTTCGCCGCTTTGCTCATTATGACTATTGGACAGACAAAGTTCGACGATCCGTCATATTTGATTCAAAAGCAGACCTTCTGGTATATGGTCCCGGTGAGAAAGCTATTCTTGAAGCCGCTGACAGGTTGAAGGCCGGAGTTGATATGGAGGGAATAAGGGGAACTGCATACAAGTCCTATAATATACCTGATACTGCTGTAACTGTGTCTTCATATGAGGAAGTACTGGATAATAAGAATAGTTTTGCGAAAGCCTTTCATATGCAGCATAATGAGCAGGATCCTTATAGAGGAAAAGCAGTGTGTCAAAAGCATGGGAAATGGTTTCTTGTCTGCATGCCTCCACCGATTCCATTGAGTATAAATGAAATGGATGATATTTATGATTTGCCTTACATGCGTAATTATCATCCTTCATATGAAGAGCAGGGTGGAATCAGAGCTTTGGATGAGGTTAAATTTTCAATTACAAGCCATAGGGGATGCCCCGGCAGCTGCAGTTTTTGTTCAATAGTTTTTAGCCAGGGCAGGATAATTCAGAAACGAAGTTCGGAATCTATTCTAAAAGAGGTTAAGGCGCTGGTTCAAAAAGACGATTTTAAAGGATATATTACAGATATCGGAGGACCTACGGCAAACTTTCGCAATGCATATTGTAAAGTCATGGGAGAAAAGGGTATGTGCAGGGATAAACAGTGCCTGTATCCGAAAATTTGTAAAAATCTGAATGTGGACCATAAGGAATATATGGATATACTCAAAAAAGCGCGTGAAATCCCGGGTGTCAAGAAAGTCTTTGTAAAATCGGGAATTCGATATGATTATATAATCGCTGATAGTAATACGAAGTTTCTTGAAGAGTTGTGCATGAACCATATCAGTGGTCAGCTGAAGGTTGCCCCTGAACATGCCAGTCAGAGAGTGCTTGGATACATGGGCAAGGACAAAATAGGTATTTATAATAAATTTAGAAAGAAATATAAAGAAATAAATAAAAAAATTGATAAAAAGCAGTATCTGGTCCCGTATTTTATATCGGGGCACCCAGGCGAAGAAATGGATGATGTGATTGAGCTGGTGGAGTTCCTTATGGACAGTGGATTTGTGCCTGATCAGATACAGGATTTTTATCCTACGCCCGGAACAATATCCACCTGTATGTATCATACTGGACTTGATCCGGGAACGATGCAAAAAGTTCATGTAGTTAAGAGTGATGCTGAACGGCGAAAAAGGCGGGTGCTGATTCAATTCAGTAAAAAAGAAAATTCGGCAGAAGCGAAGCGTTTGCTTAGGAAGATGGGACGCGAAGATTTGGCGTTAAGAATAAGAAGGAGATGACATTTTTATAAATTAACAAATTTTTACAAACAGAAAGAACATTAATGAATAGCATAATTGAATTAATGTTTACATAAAGGAGAATCATGAACCATAAGAACAATATAACAAGATGCCATTGGGTGAAAAACCAGCCGGACATATATATCAAATATCATGATGAGCAATGGGGGGAGCCTGTACATGATGACAGGCTTCTGTTTGCAAAACTTGTGCTTGACGGTGCGCAGGCGGGATTATCATGGCTGACAATATTGAAAAAACGTGAAAACTATTTTAAAGCCTTTGATGATTTTGATATTGAGAAAGTCGCGGCATATGATGATGATAAAATCAATGAACTTATGCAGAATTCCGGTATAGTCAGAAACAAATTAAAAATAAAATCAGCGATTAAAAATGCCGGAGTTATATTAGAAATACAAAGCGAAGTCGGATCTTTCAATGAATATTTATGGGGATTTGCAAATAACAAAACGATACACAATGAATTGAAAAATGCAGGTGAAATGCCTGCCAAAACTTCTCTTTCCGAAAAAATATCCCGTGACATGAAGAAAAGGGGAATGAGTTTCATCGGGCCTACAATCATATATGCTTACATGCAGGCAATAGGCATAGTGAACGACCATACCATTGATTGCTACAGATATAGAGAGTTATTATTGCCGCGAGACTCATAAGGATTTGTAATTTATTAAATATCAGCCCATTTTTTTAGTCATATCCAGTATAAACAAAAGGGATTCCATATATTTATCCCTGTCGTCCCCAAGGAGAGAAAGCTTTTCATTTATGTATTTTGCATGAGCGGCATAATATTCCTTAGTCAGCTTTTCCCCTTTTTCAGAAAGATTCAGAATGCTTTTTCTCCGGTCTTTCTCAGTTTTTGATTTTTTTATGTAACCAAGAGCAAGAAGCTTCTGTGCTACAGGGGTGAAAGAACCTTTTTCAAGGCCCATGTTTCCGCTGATTTCCGACATTTTGGGATTATCTGCAAACATAATATATAGCATCGTACTTAGATGTGTTCTATTTAATCCTTCCGGGGTTGGATAATCAGCCAAGAAATTCCTTACAAAAACATCTCTGTAAATGTGTGACAATTCAAATACTGAATTTATATTGTTTATTGCTTTTAACATAATATTCTCCTTAATTATTATTCTAATAGTTATATATTTACCCATTTTTGTTATTAATAAACGATATAATTAAAATGAAATAAACAAGTATGAAAAATCCTTGTGATATAATGAATTTCGCGAATTCAATTGACGTCTTCCCATCATGGATAATGGACTTGTTGATTTTTTTGAGAAGATTCCATTGAAATGTAAATCAAAAACAGAGATTTTGTTATCTGATTTCATTACAGGCGCACACGTTAATGCCCCGGGTATATATTGAACCGAGTATTTATCTTGATAAGGTCGCCCGTAATTTTTTAGGAGATATTATTGTATAAATCCATTCAATGTGTTTAAATTAAGAGAAAGTGAGTATGAACCCCCTGGAATCCACCGGGTATTGTATCGCTACTATAGGAATTATCTGTACTATATTGCGGCAAGAACCCTGCGGTATATATTGGATGGGGAATAATAATGAATAAAATAAAAGTTTGTCATCTGTCAACTGTCCATAATAAAAAAGATATTAGAATCTTTTATAAAGAGTGCCGGACTTTATCCGCTGCTGGTTATGATGTTACATATATTTCCCAAGGCGTTCATGAGGAAAATATCGATGGCGTCAGAAGAATGGGAATAGGTATTCCTGTTATTAAAAATAAATTCAAACGCATGACAAAAGGCTGCAGAAAACTCATCAAGACGGCGTTGGCTGAAAATGCGGATGTATATCATATTCATGACAGTGAATTGCTGAGATTTATAGGCCCATTGAAAAGCAGCGGGGGGAAAATTGTTTATGACTCTCATGAACACCTGCCCATGCAGATTATGGAAAAGGAATGGCTGCCTCCGGCTCTCCGATTCTTGATATCAAGGATTGCAGACATTTACGAAATATTGAAGATACGATATGTCGATTTGATTATTGTTGTTGCAGATAAGACTTTTGAAAGATTTAGGGATAGGAAAACGAATGTGGTTAAGATTGAAAATTTTCCGCTTATTGATGAATTTGCTGATATTAAAATCGATTATAATATAAAAAAAAGCTTGAATAAGATTTGTTATACAGGTGCCGTATGGATTGAAAGAGGACTGGACACCATGTGCGAAGCGGTTTCGGCGTTAAACAACTGTGTTTTTGAAATTGCAGGGAGGATTGATCATGAAGACCCGGAAGGTTTTATTGAAGTTGCTGGTGATAATATTGTTTATTCGGGATATCTTTCAAGAGAAGGTGTTGTCAGATTATATGAAGAGTCCATTGCCGGGGTATGCCTTTTTAAGCCTTTCCCTAATAATATGATAGATCCCCCGACTAAGATTTTTGAATACATGGCAGCCGGTATACCTGTGATAGCATCAAAATTTAAAAGCATTACGGATATAGTTGAAAAATACGAATGCGGGATTTGTGTAAATCCACTTAATATTAATGAAATTCGAAATGCAATGAGATATATCTTGGATAACCCGGATAAAGCAGAGAAAATGGGACGAAGGGGAAAATCAGCAATAATTGATAAATATAACTGGGAGATTCACTCAAAGATACTTCTGGATGCATACGATAAACTGATGGGGACGGGAAATGATAAATTTTGACGATTGGAATAGAATACCTGACTATATGGATCAGTTCACAGGACTTAAGTCAGACAAGTATTCGGAATTAAAACTTCATTGTGATCTGATATTTACAGATTCATGCGGGAAAGTATACTCAGGAGATGATTTCATGGTTCCGGCTGCTGTAAAGGGAACTTGGAAAATCACTTTAATCAATGAAGGGAAAACCCTGAAAAAGGACTCGCGGATAAGTGTATTTTTATATAATGGCAGTTTTGCCCATGAGATGCAGCAAACAAATTTCAAGGGTAAAGACTTTATAACCATGGAAAGCAGCGGAAAAGCCACATTTAAGCTTTGCGGAAAAGTCCCGGGATTCAGCAGAGTATGCAGGTTATTTGTTATGAAGGGTTCTTTTAAATTCGGCGATACAATTACAATTACCATTGGCGATACCACAAAAGGCGGCAGTGGCAGCAACACATACTGGACCGCCGGTAAATCATATTTATTTATAGAAGCCGGCACTGCTGGAAATGAGATGCTTCCTATAGAAGGAATGCCGGTAGTGTTCGAAGTTGTTTCAAGAGAAGACAGAGCTTTTTTAAGGATACTCGGACCAACCATAGCCAGGACAGGAGAACCACAGAGAATACATATAGGCGTTTTCGACACGTGTGGAAATCTAATTAACAATTTTGCAAAAAACATTATACTTGAAGGCAGGGAGTATGAAATGAACAGCGGCTTGGGCATACTTGAGGGAGTTACTTTTAGTCGCAAAAAAATATACAGATTAGAAGCACATATAAAAGGTGAAAAAAACATCTATTATTCAAACCCGATTAATGTTAAAAGCAATCCAAGTCATTTTATTTACTGGGGAGATTTGCACGCCCATGGCTGGGGAGATGCCACTATGCATCTTATGCATGTAAGTAATGAAAAAACTTCTCCCCTTGCACGTCATAAACAGGCAAGGGATATAGGCAGACTGGATTTTTCGGCTCCCGGCCCTATGTCATATCCACGAAAAGACAGACAGTTTGTCTGGGACGCATATGGAAAGGCATGCAGGGCTACTGACAACCCGGGGAAATATGTGCCGTTTTTATCATATGAGGCACATCCGGTTCCCGCAGGCGACAGGAATATATTTTTTAAGTCGCTGGATGAAAAAATTCCTCCGGATTACCGTATTTCCATGAATGAGCTTGAAGACTCGTTTGGAGAAAGGGATGATGTATTTTTAGAGGTTCACATAGGCGGCCGTATACCAAGGTGGTGCGATTATATGCCAAAACGCGAGAGAATGGTGGAAGCAATATCTGCGTTCGGCAATGCGGAATGGTTGCTTCAGGAGGCCCTTGACAGAGGATTCAAACCTGCGGTCTGCGGGTGCTCCGACCTGCATTACGGTTTAATGGGAGGACCGCGTACTGTTGAAGAATCCAGGGGCCGGTTCTTCAGATATCTCAATAAACGGGACAGTGCATATGGAACCGGTCCGGTAACAGCGGCACGTGCGAATTCCCTGGACAGGGAAGCGATTTGGGAAGCTTTCGAGAAAAGGCACACATATGCGACAACCGATCAAAGAATATATATTGATTTTAGTGTGAATGGTGCAACTTACGGAGATGAAATCCGCGAAAACAAAGAGTATAAAGTAACGGTGGAGTATCTTGGGACGGATATTCTTGAAGGTCTATCCCTGGT
>JAUVJE010000027.1 GCA_030592355.1 Clostridia bacterium | reverse complement strand
GTTCCTATCTGATATGTAGCGTTTTGGGAAAGAGAAATAAAAATGCTCCGCCCCGGGGCATTGCACGGTTGCATTGGTATAGAATTCTTCAATGTACGGTACGTCATAGCTGTTGCTGACTGCTGGTTCCCAGTTGATGAAATCACTCGACACAAAGCTTTTTATGGCACGTACACCCTGATATGGTTCAGGGTTATCAAGATGTGAGTTTTCAAAATATCTGGCATAACATCTGTATTTTCCAATATTCCCATCGTAAAAAACAACATTTTGGGAGTCAAACATCCCGTCGGTAAGTATCGGAGTATCGCTTATCCGTTCCCAGTGTATTCCGTCTCCTGATTTCAAGCCGTAAAGTTTTCCCTTGTTAATGCCTGTGCGCTCATGCCCGCCGACTGCCTTGTATCTTTCGTCACCCGGAACACCCGGTTTAGTATCAATGAATGGCGAGAAATTATGACACTCGGGAGCGTGCGCCAGGATTATATTGTTGGCCTTGCTGCCGTTGAACGCGTGAATACCCAGTTCGGGCCGGTTAAAATTGATACCGTCGGTACTGTACGCATAACATGTCACTGCATTGTGGACCCCATCCGCGTGTTCGGTGATTCCCCGGTAATAGAGCCGGATGATACCGTTGTCATTCAGGATGGTTAAGTAACATGATGTCTCAGATTCCCAGGGCATATTGAATTCCATGACTTTTTCTTTTCTGATGGGTTTGAACAGCTTCATACTGCAGTTGCCCATTGAATCAATTAAAAATTTATCAACGAACATTTCAATCCTGTTGCTGATATCCATTTAAATTTGCCCCCTTATGACGTGAAATTACCAGTAGGACAAGTATATCATGCAGCATTAACAAAGGTGGGTTATAATGATGATATGAATGGTAGAACCGCAAATATTTATAAAGTTATTTCGATTGTTATATTGGGGCTGTGCATATACGGATTTTTATTGCCGCTGATATCGCCGCTGATGGAAAAAATGCTGCCTCATATATGGACTTGTCAGTTTTTAAGAATCACAGGAAGGCCATGTCCGTTTTGCGGAATAACCAACGGAATAACCAACCTGTATAGAATGAATTTTAACGGTGCCAGCATACTTTCAATGATTGTTTTCTTTCTTGTCCTCGTAGAAACAGCCTTTAGGACCATGGTAATATTGACCGTGTCGGGACTTAAACAAAAAACAGTGAGCAGGTTGGTTATAGTTGATGTGGTTTACCATACCTTACTGGTGGGACTGACGGCATTTTATGTTATAATGTTTCTAGTAATAAAGTTCTAGGAGGAATTCCATTGGGTCTTACTGCTCTCATACTCGGAATTATATCCGTAATACTATCGCTTGTACCATTTTGTAATTATATCGGGCTTGTTCCTGCAATAGTCGCAATAGTTTTCGGTGTTGTATCGCTTACCCAAAAAGACAAAAACGACCTGAACCACCGCGCCATGTCCATAACCGGCATAGCTTTCGGTGCAATGGCAATAATGATCAGTGTGGTTTGGTCAGTACTTTTCATGTTCTCTCACGGATATGTCAGATATTGATAAGGTACTGCTTGCGGCAATAAATTCACAATACATTCATTCTAATACAGCTGTGTATTACATGCGTGAAATACTTGTGGCAGTCGGTCTGTCAGCGGAAGTGAAATCATTTAATATTAATGATGAAAAACACGATATATTGAGAAGAATTATTTATTGCAGACCTAAGGTGGTCTGTTTTTCGTGTTATATCTGGAATATAAGCATGATATATGAATTGTGCAAAGATATTCAAAAAATTGATCAATCAATAAAGATAATACTGGGTGGTCCCGAAGTGTCATATGAACCCGCAGAAGCGCTGGATAAAAGCGGAGCAGATCTTATTATCCGCGGAGAAGGGGAGACTGTCATAGCTGAAGCGGTCCGGAATATATTGGCAGGTGAATTGCCGAAGCATACAGGTTGTTACTATAAAACCGACAATAAAATCATTGATACTGGTTTTGCCATAACAAATGACCTCGAAACCATACCTTCGCCTTTCACAGAGTTTATGATGGAAAAAGAAAAAGGAAGGCTTATATATTATGAAGCATCCCGTGGGTGCCCTTTCAACTGTATTTACTGCCTGTCATCCGCCACCACAGGGGTAAGATACTTTCCCTTAGACAGAGTATTCAGCGATATAAATACAATATGCGGATATAAGACAGCGGTAGTTAAGTTTACTGACAGGTCTTTTAATATTAACGAAACACGGACACTGGAAATACTGGGATTTATTAAAAACCTTGATACAGATGCATGTTTCCATCTGGAAATATTTCCATCAAAGCTCAACGAAAAAATCTTAACTGCGCTGGAGGAAATGCCTTGCGGCCGTGTCCAGTTGGAAGCGGGGATACAATCTGTCAACATTGAAACTCTTAAAGCATCCGGAAGGATTCAGGACTCGCAGCAGGCGCTGAGTAATATGAAAAGAATGGTATTGGCAAGAAATATGCATATACACCTTGACCTGATAGCGGGACTTCCAAAGGAGAGCATGAAATCTTTTAGAAATTCATTTAATGTGACTATTGATACGCAACCGCATATGCTTCAAGTAGGTTTTCTTAAATTGCTCAAAGGTACGGCAGCCCGGAAAATGGAGAATTATATTTATGAAAGCGAACCACCGTATGAAGTACTGTCAACCCCATGGATGACATTCTTTGAACTTTCTGAAATCAAGCAGGTGTCGCAATGTGTGGATATGTTTTATAATACGGGGCGTTTTGGCTCATATCTTCTGTATATGCATAATAAATTCCCCGGGGCATATGAATTTTATAAAAAGTTGATTGAGTATCTTAATAATAACGGAGTCAGCCTAAGAGGAATTTCGCGGGATAATAAATATCGTACACTTGCAGGATTTGCGAATAACGATGATATTGCCATTGAGCACCTGAGGTATGATTTTATGTCATCATACAGAGCTAAGGAAATTCCGGATTATTTAGGTGGTAATCCCATTGGAAGGGAGGAGGTATTTAATTTTTTAAGCGATGAAAGTAATCGTGTTCTTTATTTGCCTGAATACGTAAATGCAAGCCCTAAAAAACTTTATAAGATGTGCAACATCGGCATATTTGATTTTGGGACGGGTTTGGGGAAATATCTCTTTAAATATGACAGCCGGGATAATGTAACAGGACTTTTTGCCGCAATTTCTATTCAAATTTAACTCTTAGTATAAATCCATGTAAAAATTTAATAGCCAGTATAAGGACCTTTTAGACATTCTACTATAAAATTATTAGAGCCGGAATCTTTCGAAAGGAAAGTGTTTCTATGGATAAAAAAGGTTACTTCACGGTTGAAACTGCGCTAACATTTCCACTATTCATGCTGTTGCTGATTGTATTGTTGTATATTCTGGTGATGTATGTGATTTCCGAAGAAAAATTGAATAAAGACAGCGATGATTTTATTAGTGCAATCCATAATGTGGACTCTGTAAAAAGGAAGGCAGAGATATTCGATGGCATACTTGAATAACCGCGGATCGACAACCATATTTATGGGAGTTGTCATGCCTGTTGTTATCGGTGCATGTATTTTACTGTCGGACGTCTGTCTTTATGATTCAGGAAAACGGATAATTGAGAACAGTGCAAATGCTTCCGCACATTCGATTCTCGGCAGATATTCCGGTTACCTGAAAGAAAATTATGATTTATATGCATTTTGCATGAGTGATGAAAGAGCAATGGCATTGGCAGGGGATAATCTATTGAAAAATCTGGATGATTCAAAAATGTTTGATTTTAAAATTGAGGAAATTAGTATTGAAAAAAGCAAATGCATCAATAATAGGAAAGTGCTATTGGGAATGCTTGAAAAAGCGGCCCCCGATGATGTTTATCAAAGCATGGCAGATGAGTTTTTAGAGAGATTCGATATCTTGTCGGGACTGAGCGGAGCAGCCGGGATTATCACTTTAAAAATGAAAATGGATAAGGCTTACCAGAAAATTAAGGATAGTATGACAGCGCTTGAGAAAATAATAAACGGTGGGGACAACCTTAAATACTATGTAAATTTGGCAGGATTGAATACGGATTTTGCCGAGGCTGTTGATACGTTCAACAAATACCGGTTCGAATTGGCAGGCATAAAAAGTGAAATTGAACAGCTTACGCTGGAAATAGAAGGTGAGCCCAGTGAAAAAGCAGGGATAAAAATGCTTCTTGAAGAACAGGCCGGAGTGTTGCGCGAGAAAGCTGCTGATGTTTACATGGAATTCATTGAAGGGGCTGTAAACGGTTTGAAAGAAGCAAATAAAATAGCTGTGGGCTATATTCGGGATATCTTCATAGAGAATATGAATATTCATGTTCTGTCTGATGCTATTAAAGACAATGTGGAGACAATAAATGACTGCCCTGATTATCTTAAAGAAATTTTATACACATGCACAGAATTAGTAAGTGATGTGGAAGAAGCTTTTGTAGAGCAGGTGTTTGAAGAAATCAGCATTGAGCTTAATAGAAATATTTCCATGCTGTCGGAGTTAGAAACTGTATTTGAGACAACAATAGAGGGTGAAGACGAAGATCTATCCAAAGAAATCTCTGATGCAGCTGCAAAGTATAATACAGGAGTAATTTATGTTTACAACGAAGAATTAATTGCCGGGAGAGATAGGGACAAACGAAGTTTCTTTGAAGAACTTGGAAAAAAGGTTTTAGAAAAGCAAATAGGGAAAGATAAATGTATAGAAGAAAGTGTAATGCTTCCTTCTATGGGTACAGACAGTAACAATAGAGAATTTAAAGTTACATCATTGGGTGAAGATACAAAATCAGGCGAGAATGAAATTAATGAATTTTCTTCGTCTGTAATTGCTCCCGGCAGGGCAATGCTGAGAAATTTGCTGGTCAATGAATATATAATGCAGCATTTTGCCAGTGAGAACAGTCGGAGCGAAGAACGGGTAGCGGGAAGTTTCTTCAAAAATGAGACGGAATATATTCTTTGGGGGGCGAAAAGTCAAAATGCCAACATATTCTTTACTAAGGCTGCAATTATGTCCACTAGATTTGCATTGGATGCAATCCATGTTTATACGGATTCTGGAAAAATTGCAAAAGCAAACGCCATAGCGGCCGCGACAGCCGGATGGTGGACCATGGGAGCCGGTATTCCGGTAATGTCCAATTTGGTTAAAATTTCATGGGCGATAGCAGAGGCCGGGATTGATACAAGAAAACTGTGGCAGGGTCAGTCCATTCCAATCATAAAGACCGCAGGAGATTGGATTACGGATATAGGAACCGGCAGTGCGGGGATGAAGTCGCCGGGTTTTTTGAAGATGGACTATAATGACTACCTGCGATTGTATCTTATGGCGATACCCATGGACAAAAAAATCATACGCTTGCTGGATATTATTTCCCTTAATTCCCGCGGGTATTTCAATGTATTTAATACATATACAGAAGTCACAGTGACGGTTTTGGTATCTTACAGAAGTTTAACCGGAGGCAGGCATGAAGTTGAAGTTTCGGCCACGCAGTCATACTGAAGGTATAATCACGGTTGAAACAGCAATTTGCAGTGCAGCCCTGATACTGCTGTTCGCCCTGTTTTTTACAATAACCGGATATTGCAGAGGATATCTTTTTGTAAAAGAATATCTTAATGAAAAAGCACAGGATACTGCGATATTAGGATACAGTTTGGACATTAATGTGCCGGGTATCATTCCTGCGCATGATTTCAAAGGGGTTAAAAACGGACGGATAAAAAATCTTTTCATCTATTGCGAGAATTGGGGAGAGGAAGTGCACTTAAATGCGTCCTACACATATGAATCCCTTTTGGGTGGATTCAGGGTAAAAATGATATCAAGCTTTACCAAGTGGTCCGGGGATGCCCTCTTAGCGGATAAAAGCGTTTGGGAGTTGCTTCCTGCTGAAAGGGGAAGGGAAATTGAAAAGATTTTCGGAGGGGGTCTTCCTGAATTCTTTCCTGTGATTGATGCATTTGACCCTATATCCGGACATGCGGCAGTGATTGTAAGCATAGACACGAGTCTAAACAGGTATGAAAATGGGTCTCGCCTAAAAAAAGTAGTGGAAGAAAAATGTGATATTTTGCTTAATTTCAATTTTGGTAAATGCGAAGATATTGTTATTACCGGAATGGACATTGATTCGCGGGAATTAATTGTTGTTATTCCCGAAAATCAAATGAATGAGATGCAGGAAACAGCTATGGATGAGTGTATGGATTATATGGCGGATAAAGCTATTACGCTGACTGTAAAAAGATATCAATATGCTGATAATAAGCTGTCTGACGGGCGGTAGCGTTTACCCGTGATATTGAACGAACACTGCATATATGGTATAATTAGCTCGATTTTAAGGGGTTTTTATACAATTTTACGATATCAAAAAACAGCCGGAAAATCCCTTCAAAGACAAAAAAATATAATACACAAATGAAAAGGACATGGGATAATGGCGAAAAAAGACAATTCTTACAACAATGAGAGTATCTCTGCTCTCAAAGGTCCTGACAGGGTCAGAAAACGCCCGTCGGTTATATTCGGTTCTGACGGACTTGAGGGATGCCAGCACACGGTATTTGAAATATTGTCAAACTCCATTGACGAAGCCAGAGAAGGTTTCGGAAATGTGATTGATGTTGTGCGTCATAATGACAAATCGATAACCGTTCAGGATTACGGCCGCGGTATGCCTGTTGATTACAATCAAAAAGAGCGCAAGTACAATTGGAAGTTGATTTTTTGCGAGTTATATGCCGGGGCGAAGTATGGCAATAATGACGGCGAGAGTTATATGTTCAGTCTTGGTTTGAACGGGTTGGGCTGCTGTGCGACACAATATGCCGCGGAATATATGGATGTTGAGGTTTTCAGAGACGGTCAGCAGTATAACATTCATTTTGAAGAAGGCTTCAACAAGGGTGGTTTGGATAAAAAGAAAAACACGAAGAAGAGCGTAGGTACCCGTATTCGCTGGAAACCGGATATTAAAGTTTTTACCGACATTGATATTCCCCTTGAATATTTTCAAGATATCCTAAAAAAGCAAGCGATTGTAAATAAAGGTCTGAAAATCAGGCTTTTTGATGAATCAAGCGGTGAAAAATTCGAGTTTCACTATGTAAATGGTGTAGAAGAATATATCGTTGAACTGACGGATGGATTTAAACTTACCGAAATCCACACAGCTAATCTCAGCACCAAAGGCCGTGACAGGGAAGATAAGCCTGAGTATAAATTAAAAATGTCTGTATCCTTCTGTTTTTGCAATAAAGTAAATCTTATAGAATATTATCATAATTCAAGTTATCTTGAACACGGTGGTTCGCCGGACAAGGCTGTTAAAACAGCATTCACCTATGCCGTGGATAAACTTCTGTCCGATAACAGGAAGTACAACAGGGGAGAAAAGAAAATATCTTTCACTGATATTCAAGACAGCCTGGTGCTGGTGAGCAATTCTTTTTCAACTATAACAAGTTATGAAAACCAAACAAAGAAATCCATCACTAATAAGTTTATTCGTAATGCAATGACGGATTTCCTAAAGCACGAACTTGAGATATATTTTATTGAGAATAAACCGGAAGCCCTGAAAATAATCGAACAGATAATGGTTAATAAAAGAAGCAGGGAATCTGCAGAGAAAACACGGTTAAGTATAAAGAAAAAATTATCAAAAAGCATCGATATTAACAACCGAGTTAAGAAATTTGTAGACTGCCGTTCCAGGAAAGTAGAGGAACGGGAACTGTATATTGTTGAAGGCGATTCCGCCTTGGGGTCGGTTAAACTTGGCAGGGATGCAGAGTTCCAGGCTATAATGCCGGTCAGGGGAAAACCCCTTAACTGTCTTAAGGCAAATTATAACACTATATTTAAAAACGAAATTATAGTGGATTTACTGAAGATCCTTGGTTGTGGCGTTGAAATCAAGACAAAACATAGTAAAAACCTAAGTACATTCGATATTGAAAAACTTAAGTGGGATAAAATTATAATATGCACTGATGCCGATGTGGATGGTTTCCAGATAAGAACACTTATACTTGCGATGATTTACAGGTTGGTACCCACCCTTATAAACGAGGGTAAGGTGTATATCGCCGAGTCGCCTTTATTTGAAATAGGGACAAAAGGCGAAACATATTTCGCATACAATGAAGTACAGAAGAATGAGATACTAAAGAATTTGGAAGAAAAGGGAATAAAGGTGTCGTCAATGCAGCGGTCTAAAGGACTTGGAGAAAACGAACCTGACATGATGTGGACTACAACCATGAATCCCGAATCCAGGAAACTGATACAGGTCATTCCCGAACTGCCGGCAGTGATGGAAGAAAAGTTCAACCTGTTGCTGGGTGATAACCTGGCAGGCAGAAAGATATATATACAGGAAAACAGCTACAAATACCTCGAAATGGCTGATGTAAGCTGAGAAAAGGATAAAATGGACCAGAATAATATAAAGATACAGAAGATAACCGAAACGCTGGATGAAAACTTCATGCCATATGCCGTAAGTGTAATCGTTTCGCGCGCAATACCTGAAATCGACGGGCTTAAGCCATCCCATAGAAAACTTCTCTATACCATGTACAAAATGGGGCTTCTGAGGGGGAATCGTACCAAGTCCGCTAATGTTGTAGGCCAGACAATGAAACTCAATCCTCACGGAGACCAGGCAATATATGAAACTATGGTCAGGATGACAAGAGGCAATGAAGCCCTATTACACCCGTTTGTGGACTCAAAGGGTAATTTTGGCAAACAGTATTCAAAAGATATGAAATATGCGGCATCCAGATATACTGAAGTCAAACTTGAAGCAATTTGTAAAGAGATGTTCCGGGACATTGAAAAAAATGCCGTTGAATTTATAGATAACTACGATAGTACAGTAAAAGAACCTACAATGCTTCCTTCTTCCTATCCCAATGTTTTGATAAATACATCTCAAGGTATTGCTGTTGGCATGGCCAGTAATCTCTGCAGCTTCAATCTTGTGGAAGTTTGTAATACTGCAATTGCTTTGATAAAAGATTCTGAAGCAGATATATGTGAGACACTTAAAAGCCCTGATTTCTCTACCGGCGGAACTTTGCTTTATAACAAAGAAGAAATGGACATCATATATGCAACAGGCAGAGGTGGATTTAAGCTTCGAGGTAAGTACAAGGTAGATAAAAAGAAGAAACATATTGAAATAACCGAGATACCTTATACAACAACTGCAGAAGCCATAATTGATGCAATAATAGGTATGGTTAAAAGCAATAAAATAAAGGAAATCAAAGATGTAAGGGATGAGACCGATCTAAAGGGTCTTAAAATAACTATTGATATCAGAGGTGGAACAGATATTAAGAAGCTGATGAATAAGCTTTTCTTTAAAACTCCACTTCAGGACTCTTTTAACTGCAATTTTAATGTACTGATTGAGGGGAATCCAATGGTCCTGGGAGTTAAGGAGATACTGGCTCACTGGACTACATTTAGAGTAAGTTGTATAAAAAAGCGTCTTATTTTCGACCTTAAAAAGAATAAGGAACGACTTCATTTGCTACTGGGTTTAGACCGCATAATGATAGACATTGATGAGGCAATCCGCATAATAAGAAATACTGAAAAAGAGGTAGAGGTTGTTCCAAACTTAATGCAGGCATTCAGAATTGATGAAATTCAGGCTGATTATATTGCTGAGATTAAACTGCGTTATCTAAATAGAGAATACCTCCTCAAACGTCTTGATGAAATTAAAGAACTTAGACAAAAAATTGAAGATGTTGAAAATACTCTGAAAAGCAATTTTAAAATCAGAAAGATTATTATAAGTGAACTTGAGGAAGTAAGAGACAAGTATGGAGCAGCAAGAAGAACTGAAATCAGATCAATGGATGACATTGATGATAAGAGTTTGGTTGAACAGATTGATGAATATAATTGCATGGTTTTCTTTACCAGGGAAAACTATATTAAGAAAATACCTCTTACCGCACTTAGGACTGATCCGGAGCAGAAACTTAAGGAAAGCGATAAAATAATTCAGGAAATATCCACTCATAATAAGGCTGAGTTAATTATGTTCTCAAACAAGGCCAAAGCTTACAAGATGAAGCTGCACTTGCTCAATGAATGTAAGGCCGGTGAGTTTGGAGAATTCCTACCCGTCTACTTGGAGTTGTCGGTAAACGAGTTTATAGTTTATATTGTTGTGACTGATGATTTCAAAGGCCATATGCTGTATGGGTTTGAGAATGGAAAATTCGCCAAGGTTCCGCTGAGTGTCTATGAAACAAAAACAAATAGAAAACTGCTTGCCAAAGCTTATAGTGATAAATCAGAACTAAAGTATATCAGGCATATTGGAGAAAACGAATCCATTGAAATGGCGGTTATAACTAAAGATAAGAGAGCACTAATATTTAATACAGATTTTATTTCATTAAAAGCAACAAGGAATACCCAGGGAATTACAGTTATAAAAATTAAAGAATCGGATAACGTGTCAGAAGTGATTCCGGTTAAGAAATCGCGCCTTAAAAACATAAACGATTATCGCCCTAATAATGTGCCTGCCGTAGGACGTCCGCTCTCCAAAGCAGATTCTAGACGAAAGCAAAAAACATTTTTTGACCTGAAGGGTAATTTCCCACCATTGAAGTAATTTCCCATTGTATGGAATCATCTGCATAATCGCGGGGAAATAACCGGGGTTCTCGAATGATAATTTTACAATTTTAATAATTACCCAAAGAGTATTGATTGAAATAATAAATAAGCCAAGAGTCAATGGGTTGGTGATATAATTAAGGCAAAGAAAAGACGGAAGGGGTTGTCATGGAATATAGACAGTTCAATAAGAAAAACATAAAAACATCAATTCTGGGATTCGGTGCCATGCGTCTTCCTGTAATTGACGGTGATTATTCAAAAATTGATGAAGATGAAGCCATGAAGATGATTCGCCATGCGATTGACAATGGGGTCAATTATGTAGATACGGCTTATCCATATCATAATGGGAATAGCGAAACATTCATTGGAAAAGTTCTTAAGGATGGATACAGGGAGAAAGTTTATCTAGCGACAAAATTACCTGTCGGCCGCCTTAAGGAAAAAGCAGACATGGAAAGGATATTCAACGAACAGATGAAAAAACTGGATGTTGAATATCTGGATTTTTATCTTCTGCATGCAGTAAGCAGAAACAGCTGGGAGATATGCAAGAATCTTGATGTACTTGAATTTATTGATAAACTTAAAAAAGAGGGAAAAATTAAATACGCTGGATTTTCATTTCATGATTCCCCGGAAATATTCAAAAAAGTGGCGGATTCATATGACTGGGACATGTGCCAGCTCCAGTTTAATTATGCTGACACGAAGGTGCAGGCCGGTATTGAAAGTTTCAGGTATGCCGCGGATAAAGGTATGAATATCGTAATAATGGAACCACTCAAAGGCGGTACGCTGGCAAATGATCTTCCCGATGAACTTGCCGAACATTTTAAAAATGCAAAAATAATGAAAAGTCCCGTAGAATGGGCATTTAGGTGGGTATACAATTTTCCCGAGGTAAAGCTGATATTGAGCGGTATGAGCACCATGGAGCATGTTTTGGATAACCTCAGGATATTCAAAAATACAAAACCGGATAGTATGGACATAGAAGAAACAGCAATAATGAATAAAGCGATTAAGATTGTTGAAGAAAAAACTGCAGTTCCATGCACTGACTGCAAGTATTGTCTTCCATGTCCGCATGGTGTTAATATTCCAATGATGTTCGGTTTATACAATAGTTACACCGGATTTAAAAATAAGCAGGAACCTAGGGACAGGTATAAGAATTGGAGAGAACGTGAAGAAAATAGATTCACTGCAGACTTATGTGTAAGATGCGGAGTTTGTCTTGAAAAATGCCCCCAGCATATAGAAATTCCCGACAGACTTGAAGAACTTGATAAAATTCTTTATCCATCTACATAGAAAGCAATAATATTTACAATAAAACAACGACTGGAGAACATGCGTATTCCGGTCGTTGTTATTAATACTTCCCTTTTCATCCACAGCATTGGCCGCTGGTAAAATGATTAGTCATTCAGCACTTCAACTTCATGCTCTTTAAGGAACTGGCTGGTATAAAGGTCATAATATCTTCCTTCATTGCAAATAAGTTCCGCATGGGTTCCCTGCTCTACAATAATTCCCTTTTCCAGTACAAGTATTCTATCAGCCTGTCTTATGGTACTGAGTCTGTGGGCGATGACAAAACTGGTTCTACCGGCGATGACGGTTGCAATAGCTTCTTGGAGAATCTTTTCTGTATGGGTGTCAACCGATGAGGTTGCTTCATCCAGTATGAAGAATGAAGGGTCTGCAATGATTGCCCTTGCAATACATATAAGTTGCTTTTGCCCGGTAGATAGACCTCCTCCGCCCTGTGAAACTATATGGTCGTAACCTTTTTCAAATTCTGCTATGAATTCATGGGCTTTAACCAGCTTAGCCACTCCTTCAATTTGTTCATCCGTAGCTTTTTGATTGCCGTACTTGATATTGTTGCGGATTGTTCCGCTGAACAAATGCGGTGTTTGGAGCATATAGCCAAGGTTGCCGTGTATGTACATCAACGGCATTTCTTTGTAGTTAATCCCGTCAATCAGTATCTGTCCCTCTGTAGGTTGATAGAATCTGGCTGCCAGATTCACAATTGTGGTCTTTCCCGAACCGGTCTCGCCGATGATGGCAATGCATTCACCCGGTTTTACATCTAAACTGAAGTTATCAAGTACTTTTTCGCCGTCTTTATACCGGAATCCTACATTCTTAAACTCTATGCTTCCTTTGAGCTTCGGAACAATATCCGATGGTTTGACCACACCGTACTTGGCAATGACGTCCCCGGAGTCCTTAATTTTAGGGTCGGTTTCCAAAAGGCTCATTATTCTTTCGCCTGCTGCCTGGGCAGACTGCATCTCGGCCATTATACTGGCCAAGTCGTTAACCGGCATGAAAAACTGCACGGTGTATGATAAAAATGCAGCAAGGGTTCCGAGGGTTATTACTGAGCCTAAAACCATAATTCCTCCCTGCCAAAGAGCAAGTGATGTTCCCAGTGTGCTTATGGCTGTTACGATGGGGAAGAATAGCGCTGAATATATTGCTACTTTTATAGCGCTCGAGCGAAGCTTTGTGGCTTTCTCGTCAAATTCTTCCAGATTTCTGGATTCCCTGACCAGCGTTTTTGTGGTAGTTGCACCTTGTATTCCTTCGTTAAACGATGAAATTATAGCCGCATTGTTTTTCCTCGCTTCGCGACTTGCTTTCAATATCATTTTCTGGAAGTATAATGATATGAGTAACAGAAGCGGCACGACTCCCAGAACTATCAGTGCTATCTTCACATTAAGTGTAAACATTATTACAGTAATCATTAGCAAAAGGCTTATAGCCCATGTCACATCAACTAACCCCCAGGAGATGATTCCCGTCAATCTTCGCGTATCTGAAGTAAGTCTGGCAACAAGATTACCGATACTGTTATGATCGTAAAATGTAAAGGACAATTCCTGCAGCTTTGTAAAACCTTCTTTCCTGATATCATGGCCAATGTTTACCATTAGTTTTTCCGCTAGATAAATGAGCAGGAAAATAGTAATTGCCTTAATTATTGACAGACCCAGATATATCAGTATGAAAAAAGTTATCGATTCTGTTGTTTTGCCTGTTACAAAGGTGTCGATAGCGTATCTGGTCATCAACGGCATTACCGCATCAGTACCTGCAAGGAGCACCATGACTGCGATAAGTATGAGGGTAAGTTTTCGGTAGCTAATGATGTAACGGAAGACTTTTTTCCACAATTTTATATCAAAGCCCTTTTTGTATTCTTCATTATTGTTATGCATGTCGGTCAATTTATTCACCTTCCTTTCTTATTGATTTACTGAGATCTTCCTCAAGCGAGTTCTGTATATTGAATACTTCCTTATACAATCCACCTTCTTTAAGCAGTTCGCCATGAGTCCCGGACTGTGTTATCATGCCGTTTTCCATAACAAGTATTTTATCAGCCTGCATCAGCGTGCTAATCCTGTGGGATATGATGAAGGTTGTTGCGTTGTTGCATTGAACCTTTAGCTGTTCCCTTATATATGAATCGGTTTTTACGTCTACGGCGCTAAGAGAGTCGTCAAAAATCATTACTGGATGATTCTCTAAGAGCATCCGGGCTATTGCTACGCGCTGTTTCTGGCCGCCGGACAATGTTACGCCCTTTTCACCGACCATTGTGTCAAATCCTTTTTCAAACTCATTTATGACTTTATAAACAGATGCAATTTTTGTTACCTTTTCTATTTCTTCCATGGAACAGTCCGGATTGGCTATTACGATGTTTTCGCGGATTGTTCTTGAAAACAAGAATGGTTCCTGGAGCACTATGCCTACATTTCTTCTCAACCATTTTTTATTAATCTCCTTCAATTCCACTCCATCTATTTTTATAGAGCCCTTCTGATAGTCAAATAGCCTTACCAGAAGATTTACCATAGTGGATTTTCCGGAGCCGGTGCCTCCAAGTATAGCGATTGTCTGACCCTGTTTGACTTCAAAAGACAAGTCCCTGATTACCGAATGCCCTTCTTCGTATTCATAGGATACATTTTCAAATTTGATACTTCCCTTTATTATTGGGGTCAGACCGGTGGATTCATCTTTTTCTTCGTTAAGCTCATCCAGAACTTCCTTTATCCTCTGCAGTGCAACACTGGCTTTTCCCATGTCTGCCAATACTCTTCCGAGGTGTCTTAAAGGCCATATAAGGTTAGATGTATAACTCATGAATGCATACAGCGTACCAACTGAAAGAAGCCCCTGGGCTGCCCAGAATGATCCGAGTATCAGTACAAATCCAATCTGTATATCGCACATCATATCAGAAGCTGACCAATACCATGACATAAGCCGGGATATTACAAAGTCCTTATTCCGAAAGTCCTTGCTGGAGTCTACGAATTTTTTTATTTCGTGATCCTGCCTTGCAAAAGCCCTGACAATTCTCATACTTGAGAGGTTCTCCTGCAGCACGGTGGTCATCTTTCCTTCAGCTTCATCAGCCAGTTTGAACTTAGCTTTGATGAATTTATAGAAAAGGAATGCCGATATGGCCAGAAACGGCGTTATTGAAAAGGAAATCAAAGTGAGTTTCACATTCAACGAGAGCATGATTATCAATGCCGATATAACCAAAGCAACTGCTCTAACTACTTGGAAAAACTGATTTGCAAGAAATCTCCTCAGGGTTTCAAGATCACTGGTGCACCTTTGTATAAGATCTCCTGTTTTAGCCTTAACATGGTAGCTGTAGGATAGATGTTGTATATGGTCATACATTATCGTTCGCACATTTTTTGCCATAATTTCTGAAGAGGCCGCTACATTTTTTCTATAGAAATATGACATTATGCCATTTATTATCGAAAGAACAACAAGAATGAGTCCTGCCATCCAAAGATTTTGCATAAAATATGATTTGCCTCCGATACCTTCAAACAACCTGAGTAAAAATCCGGGCAGTTCGGGAAGAGTGTCACCTAATATAGAATCTACTGTGATTTTAATAATCAAGGGATTCATTAGGGTCACAGCGGTGCTTGCAAAAATTAGTAATATGGCTGTGGCATATGATGCCAGTGTGCCTTTCATAAATGATAATAACAGTTTCAGTTTTTTCACTTGGTACTTCCCTTCGAAATAACATAATCTGATTTAATGCCAGGGTTTTACCGTAAATAAAGACAAATAAAAACCACAGGCATTTCCAATACCTGCGGTCTGAAGACATGCATAGCAGTTATTTACTGCAGACCGGAGGCTGGAATAAAGTAGAAGCTGCGAAATTCACAGGATTCTTTCTTATATTAATCATTATTGCATCCTCCTTCCTTAAAATTTGTTTTAGTCCGATGCTAATTATATATAAGGGTATTTAGAGTGTCAATAAAAAACACATTACAGTTTTGTAACAAACC
>JAUVJE010000239.1 GCA_030592355.1 Clostridia bacterium | reverse complement strand
CGGTTATATTGTATACAGTATTCCATTTATCGAGAAAGTAATTGTATACAAACCTTGAACAACCTATTGTCTTATTAATCAATACGGTCTGTTCTTTTGTCGGATACAATCTGAATCTGAACGCTTTCTTCTGCAACATTTAGTTCATTTCGCTTTCTGAGTATTTTTCATCTCTTAACAATCAATTTGTGCATCAACTACATTTATTATATACTGTTTTTCAGATATTAATGTGCCATATTTGGTACTAAGACTAAGGCGATTTTAAGCCGGACAAGTGAATTTTCCCAATTCATCCCACGTCTGAAGACACGGGTGTTCTTGGGAGGGTAATAAAATAACTGTATGAAAAATATTGAAAAATATATGTCTGAACGAATGCTTATGATTGCGGATAGTGTGCAAAATTGCACTAGCATTTTTGATACGGGAAGCGACCATGCGTTTATACCGATTTATTTAATTGGAAAAAATATATGTAAATTAGCTGTTGCTTCCGATATAAGAAACGGTCCTATTAAGGTAGCTGAAAAAAATATTCGCAAATTTGACTTGGAAGATAAGATATCGTTATCATTATGCGACGGTATTGCCAATGCAGCAGGAACTGACTGTATCATTATTACAGGCATGGGCGGGCAGCTGATTGCAGATATCCTAAAAAGGGAAGTTAAAATAGCCAAAAAGGCGTCGCAGTTGATACTGCAACCTATGAATGCACCTGAAAAACTCCGTCGGTATCTATGGGACAATGGTTTTTCAATATATTTTGAAAATCTTTGCAGGGAAAAACATAAGGTATATAATGTTATATGTGCAAAGTATACGGGTGAAAATCATATCTATAAAGAATATGAACTGCATGCATCGGAATATCTGGTTGCAAAAGAGCATCCATTGCTTGAACGGTACTTGAAAACAAAATTGAAACGACTTGACGATATGGTAAAGGGTGGCAACAACCCTGAACTAAAAAACAGTAAATTAATATCAAAACTAAAGGAGTTGGTGAAATGATTATAAGAGATTTACTATTGGTATTGGACAAAGTAGCCCCGCTGGGCCTTCAGATGACCGAGTACGGCGGTGACAACTGCGGATTAATAATTGGCAGCGAGGAAGCGGATGTCAAAAGGGTATTAATTAGCCTCGATCTCACAAAAAGAGCGGTTGAGACTGCTAAAAAGGAATATATTGACTTGATAATCACACATCACCCGCCAATATTTAATCCAATAAAAAGATTGACTGACAGCCTTTTCATAGAGTTGATTGAGAGCGGAATTTCTGTAATATCGCTTCACACAAATTATGATAGCGCCAGGCTTAACGATATTCTTGCGCAGCGCCTGGGCATAACCCAAACCGAAGGAATACTTGAATACCAAACATTGTCGAAAGGGAAAAGCCATCTGGGCAGAATTGGTATTTTCGATGAAGAAATGACAGGAGAAGATGTTATACAGAGGGTCAAAGAAGAACTGGGAATAGAATATGTGAGAATTATAGGCGAGGTAAGGGACAATGTTGTTAGCGCAGCAATATGCCAGGGCAGTTCAAGCGGTTCGGAAAACGAAATCAGGGAGCTGGATGTCGATGTGTTTATTACCGGTGAAGTTAAATATAACAATGCAGTGGACTTTAACAATTTTGGTTGTTTTGTGATTGAGGCGGGGCATTACGAAACAGAAAAGCTATTCATAAATGATCTTGCTGAAGTTCTGGCATACAGGATTCCGGAATTGGAAGTTATGCCTTTCTTTGACCGTGTTGTTAACACGATTTGATTAATTATAGTCATTGATATATAATCTCAAGTGCATTTGAGCAGGCTGGACAGCTGCGGGTGCAAACCGAAAGGTAGCACGCGAGGAAAGTCCGGGCTCCACAGGGCGAGGGTGCCGGGTAGTTCCCGGTGAAGGCGACTTTAAGGAAAGTGCAACAGAAATAAACCGCCTGCATTTTAGGATGCCAGGTAAGGGTGGAAAGGTGGGGTAAGAGCCCACCGACTTCCGGGTAATCGGAGGTGCCATGTAAACCCCACTCGGAGCAACACCGCGACATGGGACAAGGGTAGCCCGCCCGTTCCATAGAGGTGGCTTGAATCCGTCGGAGACGGCGGATCTAGATAGATGGCTGTTCACGACAGAACCCGGCTTACAGGCCTACTCAAAGGATATGAAGGGACCCGCGGACAACGCGGGTCCTTTCTCTAACTGATTAATTTTCTACCAACGTCTGACAATCCTAATAAAGACCACCGAATTTGGGCACAGTCCAATCGGTGGTCATATCAGTTTAGATTGTCAGACTTATTTAGTTTAGTTCGGCATTTCACCGGGCCTTCACCAAATGCACTGCCTTCTATTGTCAAGACACATTTCTCGAATTTCTTAAGATTTTGTCGGTTGACCATGAAAATTTTAAGTGATATACTGCAAAAAACATTATGTCAGGAACAGGGTGTAATTCCCTGACTACCCCAGTAACTGTTAAAGCCAGACAAT
>JAUVJE010000093.1 GCA_030592355.1 Clostridia bacterium | reverse complement strand
TGGTGAGAATCTTGGACAGCATGGAAATATATCTGCAGTTCCCGCTGAAGAATTCTGCGTGACTACGGGTCTGGATGCAGATGTACCGGAAATTACGATTTTGGGCAAATTGCGTACAGGCAGGCTCTTCGGAGACAATATTTGGCTAAAAAGGGAAATCAAGGTGAGGTATGGCGAGAACAGGATATACATAAATGACAGTGTGGAAAACCGCGGAGGGGAAACCCGGCCTTATATGATTCTTTATCATTTCAATTTGGGCTATCCTTTGCTGGATGAATATTCGGATTTTGTAACCAATGCAAATTATGTAAGACCAAGGGATGAAGAAGCGGCAAAGGGCGAGAGCTGGAGAATTGGGTTCCAAAAACCGGAAGTGGGTTTCAAGGAGCAGGTATTTTATTATGACAGTGCATCAGTTAAAGGCAAGTCTTCATACGCAGGATTGTATAATAAAAAACTGGGCATGGGGGTAAACATCCATATCAACCCGGAGCAACTTCCAAAAATGATACAATGGAAAAGCGCCGGATATGGTGACTATGCCCTGGGAATTGAACCGGCGAACTGCTATCCGGAGGGCAGGGAAAAGCAAAAAGAATACGGACTTGAATTCATTAAGCCCATGGAAGTAAAAAAACAAGAGATATATATTGAAATAGTCTAATTTCCATATATTACATAAAATAAGAATATCTAAATGAAAATTGTCTCTAGGGACAATTTTCATTTATGTGTACGTTTATCCCTGAGAATAAATGCGCATTATTTTGTAGTATCGTATCAAATCAAAGATTTAGCCGGGCTTTTTTGATTTTAAAACAGTTATTTTTGGGCATAATAATGTATAAAGAAACAAAACCAGGAGGAATATCACATTGGGTACAGGAATATTTTTACCACTAACAGTGTTTGTAGCAGGGTTGCTGTCATTCTTTGCACCATGTGTGGTACCACTTTTACCGGTATATATCGGATACTTGTCGAAAGGCGCAGAAAACACCGGGAATAAGAATGAAGCTGAAAAAAAGAGTAAATTTGCCTTTGTAGACAAAAGGTTGATTTTTCAAACATTGGTTTTCGTAATCGGATTATCGACTGCCTTCGTCTTACTGGGTTTTGGGGCAGGTGCGATAGGGAAACTGTTGAATAACAGAATTGTGCTGTATGTAAGCGGTGCTATTGTAATAATTCTTGGCCTTCACCAGATTGGGCTGTTTAAAATCAAATTTTTAGAACGGACTAAAAAGGTAGAAGTGGAAAAAAGCAGCAAAGGCGGAGTGCTGGGAGCATATCTGCTGGGATTGACTTTCAGCCTGGGATGGACGCCGTGTGTAGGACCCGTTCTTGCAACAGTATTGGGATTGGCGTCGAGTAACGGAAGTGCTCTATATGGCGGATTCCTGATGATAATTTACTCAGCAGGTCTGGCTCTACCATTTGTGTTGGTTTCGATATTTGCAGGATTTTTCCTCACAAAGTTTAAGAAACTCAATAAGCATCTAGGCAAAATCCGGGTAGTAGGTGGAGTTTTAATAGTAATTATGGGAATACTGTTAATGACAAACAGTCTTAATGCCATAAGCGGATGGTTTGTATAAAGCCGTACCGAAGAACGAGGAACGGCGACGTGCACCTGAACCATAAACAGGTTTGGCAATGACGTACCGCAGTGGAACGGGGAACGTCATGAGAAAACAACAAAGATGGTCGTGCACACATTGAAGCCCTACAGCAAGCGGAGCTGAGGAACGGCAACAACAAATTGTCCCCAGGGACAAACGACCTATGGAGGATAGGAAAATGAATAACAAAAAAATAGTAACTTTATTAATAATGATATTGTCACTTGTATTAATTCTTTCAGCGTGCGGCGCAGCTGTTACGGAAAAAAGTAATACGGACAATGATAAACCGGTACAGGGTGAGTTGCAGGAACCGGATGAAACAGAAGATCCTGAAAACCCAACTCCTTTGGCAGCGGGAACTAAGACAAGGAACCCTGAAGAAATCTTTAGATTCGAAACAACTGCATTACTGGGAGAGGGCGGCGACACAATCAATCCCAACGGAATGCTTTTAAATATCGGATGCGAGGACTGCCAGGACATATTTTATGCTTCAAAGTCGTTTACGGTTGAAGAAGTTATTGAAAAAATCAAAACGGATTTTGGAGTAGAAGAAATGTTATTTGATGAGAATTTCGTAAGATTTGATATCAACATAGATTCAATTAAAAAACTAGAAACGGACTTGGATTTAATAGCAGCAAAAAAGCTGACGATAGGCGATGAAATAGTAAATATTCGTATAATTTCCATAAAACCATAAATTTGTGAAAACCCGAAGGGAAATGAAAAAGGAGTTTAAGAAATGAAAAATAAAAAAACTATAGGATTAATCGTAGTATTAGCCATTGTACTGGTATTCGCAGTCATTTTAGCAGTAAATGCGATAGCAGTTGATAACAATAAAGTGGTCGAAGAAAACCCGGTGGCTTCCCAGGCTGCAAATACGGAATTGAATGAAGAAAATGATTCGACGCCCTCTTTCCAGGGAGATGCATATAATTTCCGGCTTGTTGATACTGAAGGCAATACCCATATACTGGAGCAGTATTCAGGTAAGCAGGTCTACTTGAAATTCTGGGCTACATGGTGCCCTTCATGCATAGAAGGCCTTGACGAGCTAAATGAACTGCATGAACAGACAAAAGACAGGGATGACATTGTGATTTTAACCATTGTAGCGCCTGGTTACAGCGGAGAAAAATCTTCAGCTAAATTTATTGAATGGTATAAAGAGCAGGAATTGGTTTTTACGGTACTGCTTGACGAAGGCGGAAATTCATTCTTTGAATATGGAATAAGAGCCGTACCCTCATCGTTTTACATAGATACAAAAGGAAACATAACTGAAACAAAACTTGGGCACGTCGGAAATGATAAGATTTTCGAGACGCTTGAATCAGTAAAATGAATAAAAAACAAAGAAGATTTGATATGAAAAAGCGAAAAAATATAATTTATATAGTTGGTTTGATAATGATAATGGTCCTGCTGTCTGTCTCGTGCAGTAATGATTTAACAGATAAGGCCTCGGAATTGGCAGCCCCTGCTGCTACCGCGGTTCCTGAAAAAACCAATACTGTCATAGAATCACGGTTTCCCGAAAATCCTAATGATGGAATTGTCTTCATTGATGAAAATCTTAAGACCGTTTGGCTTGCAGGGGGATGCTTCTGGGGGCTCGAAGCCTACATGGACAGGGTTCCCGGAGTAGCTGATGTTGTGTCGGGTTATGCTAACGGAAAGACTGAAAACCCAACATATGAAGATGTGGTATACCAAGGCACCGGTCATGCGGAAACTGTGGAGGTTAAATACGATCCTTCCATGATAAGTTTGGATGAGTTGCTGAATTATTTTTTCAGAGTAATCAATCCGACAATTTTAAATCAGCAGGGTGCTGACATCGGAAGCCAATATCGTACCGGAATCTATTACAGCGACGAGGCGGTGGAATTAGCCGTTATTGAAAAAGCCGTTGAAACAGAACAGAAAGACCATAGGGCAATGATTGTTACGGAAGTATTGCCGTTGGTGCACTTTTTCCCGGCAGAGGAACGTCATCAGGATTTCCTTGATAAAAATCCCACGGGTTACTGTCACATCGATTTCGATAAACTCTACGAAGTGGAATCGATAGTGGTTGATCCCGATAAATACGTTCGGCCAAGTGATATTGAAAGAAAGGCTATGCTTACTGACCAGCAGTATAATGTAACCCAGATGGATGAAACAGAATATGCTTTTGAGAATGAATTCCATGATAATCATGAATCGGGGATTTATGTTGATATCGTTACCGGAGAACCGCTGTTTAGTTCCAAAGATAAATATGATTCGGGATGCGGATGGCCAAGTTTTGTAAAACCGATTGATATAGAAAGCATCATATTCCTCCAGGACGAAAGTTACGGAATGATTAGGACAGAAGTCAGAAGCAGAGTAGGGAATTCTCATTTGGGACATGTTTTTACAGACGGACCGGCTGACAGAGGCGGCCTTAGATATTGCATCAATAGCGCATCCCTGAGATTCATTCACCTCGAGAATATGGTAGAAAAAGGTTATGGGTTTTTCCTTCCGGTTGTACTTGAGTATTAAAAAAGTGTAAAATTGAGACAGGACAATAACGGGGAAAGGGCGACTATGTTTAAACTGCTTATAGTGGATGATGAACCCATGATCCGAAAAGGAATGATAAAGCTTATAGACTACGAAGAACTTGCCGTGGGAAGCATATTTGAAGCATCCGACGGCAAGACTGCGCTTGAAATAGTTAAACTAGAAACCCCGGATATCATTCTTGCAGATATTAATATGCCGGTTATGGACGGTCTTGAATTCGCAGCGAAAGCAAAGGAAATCAACCCTGAAGCCAAAATAGCTATAATAACAGGCTATAATTATTTTGATTATGCGGTAGCGGCTCTGAAAGCCGGGGTAGATGATTATGTTATAAAACCTGTATCAAAAGAAGATATAAGACAACTTCTTGTTAAAATGATACATGATATAAAGAAACAGAAAAGCAATAGCAAATTAAAGGAGTCTGTTGAAAAGCTAACCGGTAAAAATGGAGATACAGGAATAGAATCGGAATACCGGCAGGATATTATTGATATTATTGGCAGAAGCTATAGTAATTCTTCTTTCTCCTTAAAATTCCTAGCTGATGAAATAGCACTTAGCCCGGGTTACCTAAGCAGCCATTTCAAAGAGGTTTTCGGTATAACATTTCATGATTATCTTACTTCTGAAAGACTTGAGAGGGCAAAAATTCTTGTTTTATCCTCGAATCTAAAAAATTATGAAATTGCAGCCCAAGTGGGCTTTGACGATCCCAACTACTTCAGCACGGCTTTTAAACGCAGATTCGGAATGTAGCCGAACAGATTCAGGAATACTGCAGGTAGCCAGGTATGATATTCAAAAGACCTCATAGCATAAGGACGCAGATTTTCATATACTTCCTGCTTACTACAGGAATTATCATGATAGCAATGGGTATTCTTGTTTATACTAATTTCACAAAACTTATGGAAGAGGAGATAACGAAATCCACCATAATGGGAATTGATAAAAGCGGGCAGCAACTTGAATTATATGTTAAGCGTGTTAAGGATATGTCAGCCATACTTGCAGGGAATGTAAACACATGCAGTTATTTTGAGCACGGACATGACAGCCATGAATCTCATCCGGATGATTTGGAAGATATAGAAAGCCTTATTACAGCTGTGTTGTCCGGTAATAACGAGATACAAACAATAGTTATGGTTGGTTACGACGGCAAGGTGATTTCAAATGACCCGAGCCTTGGTGTGGAGCTGTCTGAGGATATGATGGAGATGCCGTGGTATCAGAATGCCGTTGAGAATCAAATGCCTGTCCTGACATCTGCGCACATGCAGGATTTCACGATGGATAAAGATGAATGGGTATTGTCGCTCAGCAGAGAGATAATCGGCGAATGCGAAGAAAACATCGGGGTATTGCTCATTGACTTTAAATATGACGTTATCGAAAAAATCCTCTATGAACTTGATCTTGGAGCGCAGGGGTATGCCTTTATTTTAAACGGCAGCGGTGAGGTTGTTTATCATCATGACAGCAGATATTTTGAAAACGAAGAAATGCGTGAAGAGCTCGTCTATATTGCAGGCATGGGTAAAAACGTTATGGAGGCTGATAGACTTATACACAATTATTCCATTGAGGGAACTGATTGGATTCTGGTTGGAGTTGCCTCGCTTGACGGCATCAAATCTGCACGACAGGATATGGTTGTTGTTTTATGGATTCTCGGGTCTGCATTATTGATAATCGCACTTGGCAGCAGTTTGATATTTTCAAGACGCGTGGCTCTGCCGTTGAAAAAACTGGAAAAGGCAATGGAAGAAGTTGAATTAGGAAGATTAGAGGAAAAAGTATCAATAGGGGGAAGCGCGGAAGCAGAGAGTCTCGCAGGTCATTACACAAGATTGATGATAAGAATAAGAAGCCTCCTTGATGAAATTCAGCAAAAAGAAAAATATCTGCGCACAAGTGAACTCAAAACACTTCAGAGCCAGATTAATCCCCACTTTCTGTATAATACCCTCGAGACCATTATATGGTCAGCGGAGTTTCAGGACAGCGAGAAGGTTATAGCTCTTACAAAGGCCCTTGCTAAATTTTTCCGTCTTTCACTTGGAGACGGCAGCGAAATAACAACTGTAGCCAATGAGATGGATCATGTTAAACAGTATTTGATTATTCAAAAGCAGAGGTACGAGGATAAATTAAAATACGAAATTTCATTTGATAAGGATATAGCCAATATAAAAATACCAAAGCTGATTTTGCAGCCCTTGGTTGAGAATGCAATATATCACGGGATAAGAGATATGGATAAACCGGGTTTTATAAGCGTAAAAGCTGAAAAAGCAGGCGGTGATTTGTTATTTACGGTCAGTGATAATGGAGTTGGTTACAACAAGTCGGCTCCAAAAAAGAAGACAATTAATAGCAGCGGCGTCGGGCAGAGCAATGTAGATCAAAGAATAAAATTATACTATGGCGGCGGATACGGCCTGTCTGCAGAAAGCGAACCTGGCAAGGGTACCACAGTGCAAATTAAATTAGGTTCGGATTTCAAACGTATTTAAGCAGCAGCCTGATAAATTAGCAAGTTACGTCATTTGTGAAATGAGTTGAATTTTTCATACAGAAGGTTGTGTAATTCCCGGATTTTTTCAGCATTGAATTTAAGGACCTTTCGATCGTATGTATAAAACCCATTGGATTCTATCTCAACATCAGACAGTTGAGTATAAACAACGCCGCATAAGCCTTTTTCAATTAGGGGAATTACCTGATTGATGATAAGATTTTCATAAGCATCCGTCAGTGCGTCCAAAGTTTCAAAATACTTGTATCCATAAACATCATCATCACGCCACAGGTGTGTTTTGTCGATGTAATTGTACCCCCCGTATTCGCTGATGAGATATGCCCGCTTGTCTTTTTTGGGTGGAGTTTTAAGCTTAATTTTATATGTATGTATACTTCTGAAATCCCCGCTCTTTTGGTCATACCAGCCGGAAGCATGGTCGACGAGACGCGATGGGTCGGCTTGCTTTATTTTAGTATAAATCCTCTTTGCATCAAACTGTCCCCAGGCCTCATTAAATGGGCACCAAATGATAATTGAAGGTGCATTGTGAAGATGATTAAGCATATCATAAAGCTCGGTTTCATAGTTTGTCCGCGAATCGGCGGGTTGCCTGTTTGCCAAATTATATGCTTTGTCATTATTATCCGGAGAACTGGTTCCAAAAGCAATTGTTTTCATTGTTTGAAAATGAGATGCCATGCCTTTGCCTCCATTCGGCATATCTTGTATAACAAGAAGGCCAAGACGGTCTGCGTGATAATACCATCTTCGGGATTCCACTTTTATGTGCTTTCGAATCATATTGAAGCCCAGATTCTTCATTGATTCTAAATCAAAAATAGCAGCCTCGTCACAGGGAGGTGTCATACCGCTTTCCGGCCAGTATCCCTGGTCCAGCGGCCCGTTTAGGAAAATGGCTTTGCTGTTTAGCATGACTTGGTTTCTAAGAGCAGGGCCTTCTTTAAGCGATATGGAGCGCATGCCAAAATATGAAATAACTTCATCAAGCGGTTTTCTGTTTTCAATTAGAGTAACCTTAAGGCCGTAAAGGAACGGGTCATCAGGACTCCAGACCCGGATGTCCGGAATTGTAAGTTCGATTGGCGAATTTGATGAGGCTTCATTTGTTGATAATGAGTTTTCCCCGGCTGATATTTCAATTGAAACATCTGTATCTTCCACAGATTTAACAACTATTGAAACAGAGTCCGTAGTAAGATTTGGGGTTATCTTCAATGATTGTATGTGGTTTTTGGGAACTACCTCAATCCATACCGGCTGCCATATTCCGCTTGTAGCTGTATACCAGATTACTTTAGGTTCCAAAACCTGTTTTCCCCGTTGCTGCCAGTTGGAATCAGTTGGGTCGGTTACGGATACATGCAGTTCATTACTTCCTTCGTTTATCAAATCTGTTATATCAAATGAAAACGGGATGTAACCGCCTGTATGAGAACCGGCCAATTGGTTATTAACCAACACATCGCACTGCCAGTCCACAGCCTCAAAGTGTAGGATAACCCGATGCCCGGATTTGTAATTTTCAACTATAAATACTCTTTTGTAATGCAGTGTTTCTTTTGGAAGGAATGGCCGGCATACTCCGCTGAGGGAGGTTTCAACAGCATAGGGGACAGTGATTTTACCATCCATGGGATCCGGTGCTGCAGTACCTGTTTCAGTAATGGCATATTTCCAGGTGCCGTTAAGGCTCTGCCAATTGTCTCTTTGCAGCTGAGGACGGGGATACTCGTTTAGCGGACTTTCGTAGTCAATGGTATTTGCCCATTTTGTATGAATTTTAATAGGTTTTGCTGTATTCATTTTACTTTTCTCCAATCATAGCGTCTATATTTAAATCGGATAGAGGAATGCGGATTTTTCCGATTTCCCGACCGGGAACAAAACCGCCGTGGCTGTCGCTGCCCGCTGTAATAATCATATTGTTACGTTTACACCAATCAACTGACGTTTTGGTCATAAAATCAGAGTGTGAATAATAATAGCATTCAATACCGTCAATACCGTGCTTTTTCATTTCCTCAAATAGGGAAGTAACCAAATTATTGTCAGAGATTGTTTTGGCGAAGTAGCTGTTCGGATGCGCAAGCACCGCATAAGCTCCCCAGGAATGTATTTCTTCAATAGCATCTTTTGGCGATGGGTAATCGCATTGGTAGAAATGACAATTATAGATTTTCCGAAAGGCAAGTCCGTCGATGGCCTTTTGGGTAATTCCTTTATCGTGCAGATAATAGATGAATTTCCATCCTCCGAACGAAGGGTCGTGTTTATATTCGTCATATTCCGCAAGGCTGATTTCGGGATAATCATCAGCCATTTTCTTTATTATTTTTCTTCCGAGGTCTCTCATTTCCAGCATCAGAGGCTTAACATAATCTGCGGTTTTTTGATTTTTAGGATCAAAACCATAGGCTAGTATGTGATAGATCATGTCACTTGATTTTGAACT
>JAUVJE010000026.1 GCA_030592355.1 Clostridia bacterium | reverse complement strand
CTTTTTACTTTTTTGTATCCGGGAGCCACTGTTTCCATATTACCTCCGCAATGATGTATCCCGTAAGGAGCAAGTTCCCGCGAAAGCCTGATATCGTATTCAAGCAGATGCTTTTCGTACATTTCATTGGAAATCATTGTTACAGAGCAATTTGAATGCAGGTTTACAGATGGAGCGAAGTTTCTCATCTGTCTGTTTACAGAAATGGAACTTGAACCTGTTCTCGAAACTATATACTGCACGAATTTGACCATTGTTTCATATATTACTTCAAATAAATGCTTTGATATGGGATTTTCCTCAAACATGTCGATGAAAATCTGCTGCCCTCTTATGTCAAGGGCATGGTTAAGAACTCCGTTCCAGTCAAAATCACCCTCGATATATCCATATTGGTCCTCAAGGGTATTCATCATTTTTATCAGATAATTCATTGGAGGCGTGTTGAAAATATCCGGTTTTTTTAGATTTTGCACTTCTTCGCCAGACAAGTTGAGTGGAATAACATCGGGTGGTTCACCATCGTGAAAATTAACTTTACAACCAAACAGCTGAGGAATTATGAATCCCGCGGTCAGATGAACAGGTCCTGCGACAGGTCTTTTCTTTTTCCCGGCATCCCCCAGCCCTTCTATGTGAAAACGTTCGTAAAGATAATTTCTCATCTTAAGTTCATCTTCCACTCTTCTTTTTACATCAAAGAAAAAAGATTTGTCGAAATTAATTCCCAGATTCTTATGCCACCATTTGGGTGTAAATACTATTTCAACCGGTAAAAGCCTGTTTGCTTTCATATCTTTCCCCTAATTATGATATATCTCATATTATGCTATTCAACCGCCTTTATCAATGGCTTGTGTTAAAATGCCAATGGCAATTACTTGACAAGAGGAAATATTTAAAAGCTGCCCTCTTCAAATACCGCTTATTAGAGCGTTTGATGTCGTTTACGGTAGTCTAAAGGATGATTTAAAGGAATAATCACCTTCTTCGGCAACTTGTTTGTTATATATAAAAGTGATATATTACAAGAGAATTGTATGGCGTTAGGAGGGCTGATGAAAAGAGTTTTAAAAGGTAAAAATATGTTCAGGTCGCTGCCCCCGGCAAGTTTAATCGTGGTGGCTTTTTTAATTGCTATCATGGTCGGAACTTTTTTTCTTATAATGCCCTTTGCAGCAAAGCAACACGGTAGCATCGGATTTTTTAACGCACTTTTTACGGCAACAAGCGCTGTTTGCGTAACAGGCCTTGTTGTAGCTGACACTGCATCAACGTGGACTGTATTCGGTCAAACTATTATCTTGATACTCATACAAATCGGCGGGCTTGGAATAATGACCGCGGCATCCACCTTCTCCCTGATATTAGGCAGGCGCATGGGACTCAAAGAACGCCTTACAATCCAGGAATCCCTCAATGAGTTTAATTTGCAGGGTGTTGTGAAACTCTTTAGATATATCATTATCGCCACTTTTACCATTGAAGGAGTCGGAGCGCTGCTGCTGGCGACGCGCTTTATTCCAAAATTCGGTTTTTTCAGCGGCCTAGCAAAGAGTGTTTTCCACTCAATTTCAGCCTTTTGCAATGCAGGATTCGATATAATGGGAACTACGGCAGCTCCTTTTGTCAGCATAACCGGCTTTAACAAGGACTTCATGGTTGTTATGACCATATCTCTTCTTTTTGTAATAGGCGGCCTGGGGTTTGTGGTTTGGAAGGATATTATCAGTATCCGCAGGTTCAAGGATTTTATGCTTCACACTAAAATTGTAATAATAGCGACGGTGATTCTGATAGTCTCAGGCACCGTGCTTCTCTTTATATTCGAATACGGGAATACAATGGACGGCATGGGATTCTTCCAGCGGCTGTATAATTCGTTTTTTCATGCGGTTACGCCAAGAACAGCGGGTTTTAATACTCTGCCCGTTAGCGATATGCTGCCTCAATCGCAGTTTTTAACCGCTATTTTGATGTTTATCGGCGCAGCGCCGGGGTCTACAGGCGGCGGAATCAAAATAACCACTTTTGCCATAGTCCTTTTTGCAATCATTTCATATATCAGAAGCAGCGATGAGGTGAATATGCTGAAGCGCAGGGTAAGCAATGTAGTCGTTCGAAAATCACTTGCTATATTTTTCGTTGCAATATCCCTTGTGTTCCTCACTACTTTTGTATTATTATTGAGCAACGCCGGCACGTTCAAGGAATGTATCTTTGAAGCCGTGTCAGCCTTCGGCACAGTTGGGTTGTCCACGGGGATAACACCATCACTGCCGCTGGCAGGAAAAATTGCGATTACTGTAACTATGTTCGTGGGAAGGGTCGGTCCATTGGCGCTGGCATTGTCGCTTACACAGCTGGGAGCCAAAAAACCATATTCTTACCCCGAAGGCAAAATTGCAGTTGGATAACGGAGGTTTGCAATGAATTCATATATCGTATTGGGGCTTGGCCGTTTTGGAAAGGCCTTTGCCAAAACTTTGTCAGACTTAGGACATGATGTTCTCGGGGTTGACAGAAACCCGCAGACGGTTCAGGAGGTCAGTGAAGATCTGGCTCATGTCATTACGTCTGAAATTTCCAATGAAGATTTTTTGAAATCCGTTGGAGTTTCTAATTTTGACGCTGCTATCGTGGCAATCGGCAATGATATTCAGTCGAGCATACTCACCACCGCCCTTTTGAAGGAACTGGGTGCAAAATATATCATTTCAAAGGCCCAGAACGACCTTCATGCAAAGGTGCTTATGACTGTAGGCGCGAACCGGATTATCTTCCCTGAGCGTGACATGGCGATAAGAGCAGCCAACAACCTTGCTTCACATAATATAATCGACAGCATTCAACTATCAGGCGACTATAGCATTATGGAAACCACTATTCCGGAAAAATG
Organism: Clostridia bacterium; assembly: GCA_030592355.1. Classification (GTDB taxonomy): domain Bacteria; phylum Bacillota; class Clostridia; order DUPQ01; family DUPQ01; genus JAFGQE01. The sequence continues at coordinate 13,393 of JAUVJE010000026.1, read as the reverse complement.
GATAGGTAAGACACTCACCGAGTTGGCTATAAGAGCTAAGTATCGTGTTAATATTCTTGCGGTCAGGAAGGGTGACGAACTTAATATCTCTCCGGGAGTCGATTATGTTTTTAAGGAAAATGATATTGTGTCTATAATGGGTAAAAACAAGAATCTGAAAGACCTTCAATATATTAAGAAATAAAATTTTACCATTTTCGGTATTGACCCCGCATGTAAATTTGATTATTCTATTTTGGTGAACGGAGATTTAACTATGATTTTAATTAAAAATAAACTTGAAAATATCGCACTTAATCTTTCACGGATTCTTGTACCGGGCGCAGGTGTCGATATGGAGAAATGGTCTGTCATCGCCTGTGACCAATACACCTCTGACTTTGAATATTGGGATGATGTTGAAAAAATAGTTGGTTCTGCGCCCTCATCGCTTAAGCTGTTTCTCCCTGAGGTTTATCTGGAAACATCCAGAGAAAAGAAAATATCGTCTTCGATTTTTCGCGAAATGAAGAGTTATCTGCGTTCCGGTGTCCTAAAAGAGCTTGGACCGGGTTTCATTTACATTCGCAGAACCACCGCCTACGGCAATATTCGCAATGGGTTGATGGCTTCCGTGGACCTTGAGAGGTATTCTTACGCCGGTGATTCGGATTCTTTAATTCGCCCGACTGAAAAAACCATTGTTGAACGTATTCCGCCTCGTGTTAAAATACGTGAAAAGGCAGTACTTGAGCTTCCGCATATTTTATTTTTAATTGATGATCCTGAAAAAACTGTTATTGAACCACTTGAAAAAACTAAGAATCTTTATAAAAAGTTGTATGATTTTAATCTGATGAAAAACGGCGGACGTATCGAAGGCTATCATATCAACGAAGATTCTGCATTATCTTCTATCGCCAACGCAATTTCCGGGCTGGCTGACGAAAATACTTTTCACAAAACCCATGGTGCAGATAAACCCATGTTGCTTTATGCGGTTGGCGACGGTAATCATTCCCTTGCTTCTGCAAAACAGCACTGGGAAAATATAAAAGTTGATTTGACAACGGATGAATTAAAGAACCATCCGGCCCGTTACGCACTTGTTGAAATTATAAATCTACATGACGAAGGTATGAATTTTGAACCCATTCACCGTGTTTTGTTTGATTGTTCAATGGAAGATTTGCTGAATAATATGAAAGAAGCTTTTGATTTAACTATAAGAGATTTTGATGATTTTGCCGATTTAAATATATTCGTCGAAAATGAATACAACAACAAGGCATCCCATACCTTTGGAGTTATGTCAGGCAACAGACTGGCTGCTGTTTCTGTCAACTCACCTAAATTCAATCTTGCTGTTGCAACTATTCAGACATTTTTAGATGGTTATATTGATGAAAATAAAGTAGAAATTGATTTTATTCATGATACTGCCAGTGTCATGGATTTTTCAAAAGATTGTAATACGGGTTTGTTACTTCCGCCCATTGATAAATCAGGTTTTTTCAAAACCATTATCCATGAGGGCACCCTTCCCCGCAAAGCATTTTCAATGGGTCATGCAGATGAAAAACGTTTCTATCTTGAAGCCCGGAAAATAACAAAATAACCAAACAGGCCGACGGCTCGTTTTTTCATTCCTAAGCTAAGCCTTTCGTGGAATAATAGCGGAGGGCTGATATTCCACATTTGAAATAATAGCGGAGGGCTGATATTCCACATTAACCCGTCAGAGACCGGAGCCGCGTTTTAGAGTGTCTGTTCCATATTTTTCCTTTAGATTATCCATGGTTTTTTCGAGTTTTTCCTCTTTTTTATTTATTATTGTATCAAATACATTGAGCTGGGTGTCTTCTTTGTTTATATTTGTCAACCCGATTCCTATAAGACGAACCGGTTTTTTGGGATTCCAATTTTCTTCTAATAGCTCATATCCTGTTTTTATTATATCTCTTGTCAGATTTGTCGGGAACACTACCTTTTGTCGTGTTATGGTTCTAAAATCCGTATATCTCAGCGTTATTTGCACCGTCTTTCCTTTTAGGTTCTTCTTACGGGCTTTTACCCCCACATCTTCGGCTAGACGAAGCATCAGTTTTTTTGCACCAGCAAGTTTCGATATATCTCTTGCTGTTGTACTGGATCTGCTGATAGATGCGCTTTTCACTTTGCGTTCCCCGCCCACAATATCACTTCCCAGGCCGTTTGCATGGTCGTAAATACCCATTCCGAATTTTTCTTTGATAAAATCTGGATTAGCCCTTGCGATATCTCCGATTGTATTTAGTCCAAGCTGCTTCAATCTTTTTGCAGAACTCTTCCCCACACCGTACATTTCGCCCACGGGCAACGGCCACATCAATTTTTCTATGTCCTTTTTGTACATTTGCGTAATTCCGAGGGGTTTTTTCATATCAGATGCCATTTTGGCTAAAAATTTATTTTCTGAAATGCCGATTGAACACCATAATCCAAGTTCTTTCTTTATTTCTTCCATTATGCTCTTTGCAATTTCTTCAGGCGGTCCAAATAAATCAGTACTTTCCGTAACATCCATATATCCTTCATCTATGCTGCTTGGCTGTACCATCGGCGTATATCGTCTTAGAATCTCAAAAACCGCATCTGAACATGACGAATAAAGTCCGCGTGTGCTTTTTACAATGGTTAAACCAGGACACAGTTTAAGTGCCTCGTTAATAGTCATCGCTGTTCTCACGCCATATGCCCTGGCCTTATAATTTGAGGTGAGAATAATTCCCCGTCTCGTTTTGGGATCACCGCCAACCGCTGAGGGAACATCAAGCAGCTCCGGCCGGCTGATGCTCTCGCACATTATGAAAAAAGCATTCATGTCCACTAGGAAAATGTGCTTCATTTTTTTTTCGAATACTCCGTTTCTATATTTTGCAAATATGTATCAATATCAGCATCGCAGTTAAAAAATTCCACATTCAGGTGCGTTTTGTTTTTTTCTATAAGATCTTCTATCATAGGCCTCATGATTTTTCTGTAAGCAAGTATCTTTTTAAACATATCACAACTGAGTCTAAGCCTGTCTCTGTTTTTAGCCATCTTTTTTCTAAGACTTCTCTTAATAAAATTTTTAAGACAATTAAAAGGTTTTTCACTGATAAACAATACTGTATCTGCGCGCTGTATCCGTAATTTGTATGAAATGCTCTGAGTTCCTTCAATTATCCAGGAATCTTTATCCACTATTTTTTTGACAGCTTCCTTCCAGGCAGTCTTCTCGTCCTCAGTGCGGTGCTGGGAAAATCTGTCATCTTTAATGTGATAAACATCTAACTCTGAAATTCTGCCCAAGCGCACAGCTAATTTGGCTTTACCTGCTCCCGGACAACCCATAATCAGTACTCTTTTCATATATACCTCATTGAATTTTATACCTAATTATATAATTTTTACATTCACTCGTCAAAACCATCTGAGAAACCAAGTTGATACTCTTATATTCAATCAAATTACAGTGATTACGTGTGTTTCATGAGAATATAATATTACCGTTTTCCATTGAGATAATTCTTGCCAGGCTTTCGAGTCGTACACCTGCCTGCCTGAGCTTTTTCCCGCCTTTTTGAAATTCTTTTTCAATAACAATTCCAACTCCTACGAGTTTTGCCTGAGACTGGTCGATTATTCCAAGCAAGGCATCAATGGCAATTCCGTTTGCAAGGAAATCATCAATTATTAAAATTGTATCCTTTGGGCCAAGATACTTTTTAGAAACATTCATGTAATATGATTCTTTTTTGGTGAATGAATATGACTGTTCGCAATATGTTGCTTCATCAAGGGTTTTTACATTCCCCTTTTTCGCAAATAGAACAGGCACTTTAAAAATACGCCCCACGGCGCAGGCCACGGAAATACCTGAGGATTCAACAGTCAGAATTTTGGTGATATGCTCATCTTTAAAAAGCCTGTAAAATTCTTCGCCGATATCATCCAGTAAATGCGTATCGATCTGGTGATTTAGAAAACTGTCCACTTTCAGTATATTGCCGTCAAGAACAATTCCATCCTCAAGAATTCTTTGTTTCAAAATATCCATATCATCCCCCTGATGCTTTGATTTTATACCAAAAAAGACGGATTTTCAAACCCGGTTGTTCCGTCAAATCCAAAGGACGCCTTGTTCTTTTGCCGTTTTTGAATAAACTTCGTTTAGGGTAGCCTTGTGATATAATTGAATTAAGTGAAATTACCAATAGGTGGAATATGAAAAAATATGATGTTGCGATAATCGGCGGAGGTCCTTCAGGTATTTTTGCCGCATACGAACTTAATAATCTGCATCCTGACGCCAATATAATAATGATGGAAAAAGGCAAATCCATATTTAAAAGGAAATGTCCTATTATCGAGCATAAAGTGGATCGTTGCATAAATTGCGAATCCTGCTTTATTATGCATGGTTTTGGCGGAGCAGGTGCCTTTTCAGATGGAAAATTCAACTTCACCACTCAGTTCGGAGGCTGGCTCAATGATTATCTGGAAGATAATACGGTTCTTGATCTTATAGAATATGTTGACTCTATAAATGTAAAGTTCGGGGCTACTGAAAAGCGGTACTCTACGGATACCCCCGAAGCAAGACAGCTTGAAAAGCAAGCGTTGGAGAATGATTTGCACTTACTTAAGGCGCAGGTTAAGCACATCGGAACTGAGAGAAATCTTGAAATATTAAAAAAGCAATATGAATATCTGGATAAACGAATCAACCTAAAATGCGACACAGAAGTTGATAAAATTGAACGTTTGGATAAGGGTTTTAAGCTAATGATTAATGGTGGCGAAACCCTTGAATGCGATTTTCTTATCGCTGCTCCCGGACGTTCGGGCGCTGAATGGTTTGCAGACAATTGTTCTGAACTTGGGCTTAAACTTATCAATAATCAAGTTGATATCGGTGTTCGGGTAGAGTTGCCTGCCAGAATATTCGACCATATAACAGATACCGTATACGAAGCTAAACTACTTTACCGTACCAAGCAGTATGGTGATGTTGTCAGAACATTCTGCATGAATCCTTATGGTTATGTGGTTGCTGAAAACGTTGACGGAATTGTAACTGTAAATGGCCACAGCTATGCAGATCCAAAACTCAGGAGCGAAAACACCAACTTTGCCTTACTGGTCAGCAACAGGTTCACCTATCCATTCGACCAACCCTATCAATACGGCAAGCGTATTGCTTCTTTGTCCAACATGCTTGGAGGCGGCGTTTTAATACAGCGATTCGGAGATCTCATTAAAGGACGCAGGTCAACTGAACATAGAATGACCCAAAGCTTTACCACTCCTACAATGAAAGCCACTCCCGGCGATTTAAGCCTTGTTCTTACAAAGCGTCATCTTGATAATATTATCGAAATGATTTATGCATTGGATAAGATTGCGCCGGGTATTGCCAATAACGACACCCTTCTTTACGGTGTCGAGGTCAAATTCTACAGTTCGCGAATTGAATTAAGCAATAACCTCGAAACATCCGTTGAGAATATGTTTGCTATCGGCGACGGCGCGGGTATCACTCGTGGACTTTCCCAAGCCGGAGCCAGCGGCATACACGTAGCCCGTATTATATCAAAGCGAATTTAAATTTATTTTATATGTTAAAAAGCAGCCGGCGACTGCTTTTTTACGTTGTTTAAAGAAATTGCTTTACTTCAGATTTGTATGGCATGGATGTGCGGGCGCCGAATCCCAGGCATGTAAGTTGGGCGCATTGAACTGCAAATCTGATTGCTTTTTCAAGACTGTGACCCTTGGCTTTTGCATAAATCAGACTGCCATGGAAGGAATCTCCCGCTCCAACCGTATCCTTTACCTTAATTTTATCAGCCGGTACATTTTTAGCTCCTTCGCCGTCTTTACAAAAATAAGCGCCTTTCTCTGCAGCGGTGATAACTATGGTTTTCTTTAATCTGACTGATAGGTGTGCCGTCAGATACGACCTGTTGCTGATGCCATATACATCCTTAACTGCTTCATAACTAGGAATTATGATGTCGGCATATGTTAAAACTTCTTCAAAAAGTTCAAAGTGTGCCCTCAATTGTTTTAGTGGGTCCAAATCCACATCAACAAATATACGAATATCTTTTTTCGAGGCAACCTTCAAGAAAACGAGAACGCTTTTGAGCGGTATTTCACCGATTTCTACAATTACGCTAGATCCTTCTTCCATTTTGCCTGCAAGCCTTGCGGCTTCTTCACATGTTATGGATTTGAGTGAGTTTGGAAGCAGATATCCGCCTATTCGTTCGTTACCAAGTCCTTTATAAACAGCGATGTTGAAGGGCGAAAGGGTGCCTTGCTCAGTATCTATCAATTCAGTTTCGATATTTTCGGAAGAAAACATTGATAATATAGTCTCAGCTTGGGGATCTTTGCCCAATTTACCCAAAAATGTGCAATCCGCACCGAGTCTGGCAGCCTGCACCAGGCAATTGGCACATGCTCCTCCGCCAAGTTCCAAAACATTATCAACAAGAACTTTTGCTGTATAACCTTCGCCCATATCAGGTATATGAATTCTGTAATCAACGCAAGCGCTTCCAAACCCATAAATTTTCGGTTTTGTTATCATATGACCCCCGATTCTGTAAAATGCAACTACTCGGCGACGCCTTTAACATTGTCTGCGTTTATATAGCTGACATCCTCTCCTTTGACTTTTGCCCAGTTTCTGGAGAAAAGCTTCTCGGCTTTTTCAGAAAGAGGGTGGTGCATCATTTTCTGCAGCAAAGGATATCTCAATCCAACCGCGTCCGCTCCTGATGAAAACGCTAATTCCACGTCTTCAACCGTTTTAAGACTGACCGCAATAATTTCAGGTGGATTCTCCAGTTTTTCATAACCTATTTTCACAGTTTCCAACATACTTAATGCATCAATTCCTGCAGCTTCAGCCCTTGATACAAAAGGACATATGCCAAAGGCTCCTATACTGGCGGCGACTGCAGCCTGGGCCGGTGTGAATAGTGTTGTGGCAATACAGTCGATGCCTTCCCTCTGCAATACTGATATTGCCTTAAAACCCTTTTCATCGGCAATTATCTTAAACCCCACACGGTCGCTGATTTTATGCAATATACGTCCTCTATCAACGAGAGTTTTCGAATCCCTGCCGTGAATCTGTATGTATACCGGCAGGTGCGTACTATCTAAAATCATTTGTGTGATTTCAGCCAGTGTATGTTTATTCTCAAAATATTGCTCAAATCCCTGTGGATTGGTTAAAATGCCTTTAACCCCCAGCTCGCTGCATTTTCTAATGTCTTCAAGGGAACCCGCTCCATAAATTCGCATAAAATCTCCTATAAAATAATCAACTCTTTGATGGAATTAGTAAATACATACGGGGCTCCGTCCGTAACAGCCACCATGTCTTCAATTCTTACTCCACCGTAATTTTTCACATAAATTCCCGGTTCTACAGTAACAATCATACCCTTTTCAAGTGTATGTGTGCTCTTTGTAGAAAGACGGGGATTTTCATGAACCTCTATACCAACCCCATGACCGAGTCCATGTCCGTAGCAGCCCTCGTACCCCGCTCCATAAATAATATCGCGGGAAATTTTATCAATCTCTATACCTGTCTTACCTGACTTAACGGCCGCCTCGGATTCAAGCTGTGCTTTCAAAACAATATTATAAATATCTTTCATTTTCTGTTCCGGTTTTCCTGCGAAAACCGTTCTTGTCATATCAGAACAATACCCGTTTACCAAGGCCCCAAAGTCCATGGTTACAGGATCGCCTGATTCTATTATTTTGTTGCCGGCATGTCCGTGGGGAAGGCTTGAGCGCTTGCCTGATGCCACAATTGTTTCAAAAGACGGCGCACTTGCACCGTTCTTTCTCATGAAAAACTCAAGCTCTGCCGCTATTTCATTCTCGCTGATTCCCGGCTTAATAAATTTAAGAATATGACTGAATGCGTTGTCCCCGAGAGTAACGGCTACTTGCAATTTCTTTATTTCTTCAGCGTCTTTTACTATTCTCAGCTTATCTATTTCTGTTTGCATTGGTATAAATTTCACACTGGGAAGCTTATCACTCCATCCGGAAAATCTTCCCTGAGAGACATTTTCCTCTTCAAAGCCTATTTTTTCAATTCCCATTTCGGAAATTTTCTCAATCAAGAAGGCGTCGGCAGTCGATGTCATTAATGTTACTTTATAAAACCCTCCGCATAATTCAGAAGCATATTCAATATAACGAAAGTCAGTGGCAAATAACTGTTTTTCTGCGGTTACGATTATTATTGATGCGCTTCCGTCGAATCCGGACAAATAGAATGTATTGGGGCGCGATGTTATGCCCACTGCCTCTAAGTTTCTGTCTTTTACTGCGTTTTGCAGTCTTTTAATTCTGCTTATCATTTAATCCTCCATTATTTTCATTAATACAGGCATCACCGATTCTGCCATTCTTTCAAAACCTATGTCATTAGGATGAGTTCCGTCAACAGTGCATCTGTCCCGGCCGTACGTACCGAACAAGGTTTTGCCATCAATAAAATACACATTCTTATCCCCTGAGTTTAATGCATTTAAATATGTTGTCATTACAACAGCTGTGTTATTTACTGCAGTTTTTCCCCACCGCTCATAACCAGGTCTACTCATCATTACTACAGGTAAATCAGGTTTTAATTTTCTTAATGCTTTAAAAAACGGCTCATGAGTCTCATTTAAAAATTCAGTATCCGGAGCATTATGATCATAATCATATACAAATACAGCAATATCCAATGAACCGATATATTCTGCAATGGTAATGTCTCCCCTGGCACTACCAGAAAATCCAAGATTAATAATATTCCTGCCAAGCATTGTTGACAGCATATTTGCATATGAATTGCTGGGACGAGATGCACACCCTCCCTGAGTTATGGATGAGCCGTAGAAAAGCACTGGTTTTTGAGGGTTTTCTGCCCGTTCTAACAAGGCACCCCTGTCTAACTCAAATAAAAATGACTTAACGTTGTTATAGAGCGGAAAATATATATCTATTAAATTCTTTTTCCTTTTTTGCTGTAATTCAACTTTCTCGTCCATAGTGGATTTTCCATATAATGGCCTTACATTGATTTTAAAAACATTGTTAATGTATATATCGTATCCACTATGAGCGCTTATAGGCATATGGGCATATTCTGAAATATTATCATTGTCAGATAAAATTCTGATGTTAAGAGAGTCGGTATAAAACCTCGCACGAATACCGGATGTGTTATGCGCCAGTTCATCAAGCTTCTTAACCCTATTTATCACTTCATGGGGCAATCTTATGAATTCTTCTTCCTCCGCTGAACCTGTTAATACAACTTTTTTATCAAATGCACTAATCATTTATGTTCTCCTATAAGATAATCTATTGCTTCTATGTATCCGTCAAAGCCCCTCCCTGAGATAATCTTATCGCTGCTGCGGGCTGTCACCAGATTCCTGCGAAATTCCTCACGGCTGTGCACATCTGATATGTGAACTTCCACAACGGGTATATTTACATCGGCAAGTGCATCCATTATTGCATAACTGTAATGGGAATACGCCCCGGGATTTATAATAATACCGTTGTACTCCTCTCCTGCCAACTGTATATAGTCAATAATTTTACCCTCTGAATTACTCTGAAAGCAACTGATGGCAACATTTTCCGATGCCTTTGCTTCAATCATCGAAATTAGGTCCATATATGTTTTTTTGCCGTATTGCTCAGGATCCCTTGAGCCAAGTTTATTCAGATTAGGCCCGTTTATAACCATTATATGCATCCTAAGAACCTCTCTTTCATTAATTTCGCATCGGCAGCCTGTGTCCCGCGGGACTCAGAAATAATCACCGGTTTCATTTCATATTTAATCAAAGATGGTACCAAATGGTCAAATTCCGGTCCGAATTGAGTATCTTTCATTGACCAATGCTTCTTTTCACCACCCTTTTCCGTAAATTCAATTCTGCTGAAATGCACATGCAGTCTGCGTGTTCTTTCCCAGCCTATTCCGTCTGCCAGTCTAATAATAACATTTTCAAAAGCCTCCGGCGAATTCAAAGCACCCTTTGTGCGGGAATTTAAATGACCGAAGTCTATGGTGGGAATTATCCTTTCGTCAACCAAACAAAATCTAATGATTTCATCAAGATTGCCCAGCTGGTTAATCTTACCCATAAGTTCAGGTGAAATCAATTCACCACTGGGTTGATTCTTTATAATATCGTTAAAAAATGAAATAGCTCTTTTCATAGCAGCATCACGGCTGTCTTTACCTATTCCGCCTGGATGCACGACAACCCGCTTCGCCCCCATCCACAAGGCTGCCCTAATTGATTTTTCAATATGCCCACGGCTTTTTTGGAGTTTTTCTTTTTCAGTACCGGCCATATTTATATAATATGGCGCATGAAGGCTTAGTCTGATATCGTATTTTTTAGCCTCTGCTCCGATTTCTTCTGCAGTATTCTGTTTTAGCAAAACTCCCCTTGTGCACTGATATTCAAAAGCATCCAGGTTCATTTTATGCAGCCACTTAAAAGCCTCTGTTGTCCGCTTATGGCCTTCATTGTAAAATGCTTCCGAATTACCTGCAGGTCCGAAACGAATCATATTTTCTTTATACCGCCCTCATATTTTTTTATCAATCTTTTTTCAAATAACCTCTTGAATTTCACATACAGGATTTCATTGCCGTCCAAATATTCGGTCAGAACAGTAACAAACCCTGATTTCACCCCGCCTTTTATATCAGTAAAAAGCTGATCTCCCAAAATGGCGCATTCTTTATTGTCCAATTCCATATAAGCTGCAGCTTTGTCATAACCTTTTCGGCCCGGCTTATTGGCAAAACCTATTCCATGGATACCCAGTTTATCCATAAATATTTTTGCTCTGTGTTTCCGTGCATTAGATAAAATGCATACCTTAAAACCCATGGATTTGACCTTTTCAATCCACTCAATAGCCTCATGTCCCGGTGTCCTGATATTCATGGGCACCAGTGTGTTGTCTATATCTACAGCTATGCCTTTAACTCCCATATCAATGAGAATTTGCAAATCCATTTCAAATACGCTTTTGGTTATAAAATCCGGAAGATATCTGTACATTTTCGCTCCAAATTGTTTTTGAATTTTCTAATCTATTTTAGTATAATATATTTTATCAGGAATAAACACAAGGGAGCGGATTGAATGAATATTTCTTATACTGAGTCCAAACAACTGAAAACAAAACTCTCAGAAGAGAATCTTGGCTTTGGGAAAAACACGACCGACTATATGTTCATCATGGACTATAACGATAAGCAGGGTTGGTACGACCCCAAAATCGTTCCCTATTCGCCTATCCCGCTGGATCCTTCAACATGCGTGCTTCATTATGGCCAGGGCGTTTTTGAAGGTCTGAAGGCTTACAAATCAAAAGACGGCAGGATATTGCTGTTCCGTCCGGATGAGAATATTAAACGACTCAACAGGTCCTGCGACAGGACTTGTATCCCGGCGTTGGATGAAGCTGATGTTCTTGAAGCTATAAAAAAGATTGTAATACTTGAAAAAGATTGGATTCCAACGGCAGAAGGAACATCTCTGTATATAAGGCCTTTTATTATTGCGACTGACCCGTTCCTGGGCGTTCATCCTTCGCATACATACATGTTTATGATTATTCTCGGACCTGTTGGAAATTATTATCCCACCGGTCTCAATCCTGTTAAGATTTTTGTTGAAGATGAATATGTACGGGCTGTTGCAGGCGGTATGGGAACCTCTAAGACCATGGGCAATTATGCCGCGAGTCTGAAAGCCCAGGACAAGGCGGAAAAAGCAGGTTGCATTCAGGTTCTTTGGCTTGACGGTGTTCACCGCAAATATGTTGAGGAAGTCGGTTCAATGAACGTATTCTTTAAAATTGATGGAAAAGTCATAACCCCCGCATTATCCGGAAGCATACTCCCGGGAATAACAAGGGTATCTTCAATGGCTATTCTCAGAAACCGCGGATATGAGGTTGAGGAGCGACCGCTTTCAATTGACGAAATAATTAATGCATATGAAAAAGGGTTGCTGGAGGAAAGCTTCGGCACGGGAACGGCTGCTGTTATCTCCCCCATTGGCGAACTGCTGTACCAAGGGAAAAATTATGTCATAAATAACAGCGAAATCGGAACAATCACATCAATGCTTTACGATACGCTGACAGGAATCCAATTCGGCAGGCTTGAGGACAAATTCGGATGGACCTACGAGGTTAAGTAGTGGATAGGAAAAAAGGTATTATTTTCGCCGCCGTCGGAGCTCTTATTTGGAGCAGCGGCGGTGTTTTTATTAAGCTGGTTGACGCACCGGGCATCTATATCGCTGCTACCCGTTCCCTTGTTGCCGGATTGGTTTTCATCCCCTTTATAAAACCGAAAAAGATAAAATGGAGTAAAAATCTACTGTTGCTTGTGCTTTGCTACGCATATACCCTGATTGGTTTTGTCATTTCTACAAAACTAACCACTGCAGCAAATGCGATAATGCTTCAGTACACCGCCCCCATTTGGCTCTTCATTTTATATATGGCACGGCATAAAAAATTCGACATCCGTAAAACTATACCCGTTGTACTGGTTACACTGGGGATAATAGTGTTCCTGTTTGAGCCAAAATCCGGAACTAATATAATTGGAAATCTGATGGCACTCTCAACAGGAATTGCCTTTGCAGGCGTGGCACATTTTTCAGCCATGGACCATGGTGTGTCGGGCCCCGGATTGATATCCATTCTTAATCTGGCGACTTTCTTCCTCGCATTGCCATTTGTATCTGACATGGCAGTAACCACAGCTTCACTGGACATATTGGGAATCCTCGGGATAGTTTTCCTTGGCGCATTCCAGATAGCCGTCGGTTATGTTTTCTATATAAAATCCTTAAAGCATATTTCCCCGCTGGACACGTCCCTAATATGCCTTATAGAGCCCCTGATGAACCCCATATGGGTTTTGATATTCATTAGTGAAGTTCCTACCGTATTCGCAATAATAGGCTCTATATTCATTCTGACCGGCATCATAGCCAATATCCTTGGTGCCCGACGCCGTGCTGCTGCGTAAATGCACCAGGCATAACCTTTCATTTGCAAAATAGAATCATCTATACATACAAACAATTTACAAATATTCAATGGATACTTTGCTCATATCAAAAAAGCCACCTATTGAATTAATCATAATCGATGGCTTATTTTTTTAGTTATGTCTAAAGTTCAAGCTATAACCTGAGTTTGACACATGTAAATAAATAAAAACGCTTTAAGCCTAATAAATAAGGTCTTTTTTTATGCAAATTTATATATATTAGTGTTGTGAGGTGTAGTGAGGTAT
>JAUVJE010000036.1 GCA_030592355.1 Clostridia bacterium | reverse complement strand
ATGGGTGCGGCATACTATCTTCTTTCTGTTATAATTTTTATACTTTTACCCATATTACCGCTTTCATTGGCTTCGATTATTGTTATGGGTATAATGAGTTTTGCAAAAAAAGCTATTAATAAAGACAGATTTACCATGATTGCCGGTATTATTGGACTGGGAATTGGAATTGGTCTCAACATCGGGTTCCAGGGGCTTGCCAGAAGTGCAGACGAGCAAGAGGGTATGCAAGAACTGCTGATGACCGGAAAGATTTCAATTGCTGAAAATATCGCAAAATATTTTCCCGGTCTTCCAAACGCCGCCAAAGCACTGATCGACGGCAATCTGCTGCACTTGTTTATCTTCACCGCGATAGCGGCAGTTGCATTTGCGTTGTTCCTTGTTGTAGCGAAAGCTATATATTTTCGAGGAGTTATCGGTATAAATCAACAAGTTTCCAGAAGAGATTTCGATACTGAAAAGAACAATGGATTTGAAGTAGGCTCACCACTGAAAACATATGTGATAAAAGAATTGAAATTAATTTTCAGAACCCCTATATTTTTTATGAATCTGGCCTTAATTGATTTTTTAATGCCGGTATTATTGCTGGTTCCCTTGTTCATGTCCGTTGGCACAGAACAGATGTCAGTATTGAAAGATACTTTTATGATTAGTGCTCCGAAGGGGATATTCGTGGGGGGAGCCTTCATTATCTTTGTTTTTATCAGTGCCATGAATGGAATAACCGCTACTGCCATATCAAGAGAAGGCAAACAGTTTTATATAATGAAATTCATACCTATGGCTTATAAGACACAGATGGATGCCAAGTTGGTGTCGGGAATGGTGGTATCCATGGCAGGAATGTTGGTAACGCTCGTAGTTCTTGTAATATTCCTGGGGATTTCAATACCCATTGCATTGCTGATGTTTCTTGCGGCGACCAATGCGGTGATACTGACAAGACTCACCGGATTCTTTATAGATGCATCAAACCCCAAGCTCAAGTGGGACAATGAAGTTAAGGCCGTAAAACAGAACATGAACCTTGTTTTCAATATGCTGATAGGCGTGGGCGCAGCGGGAATCGCAGTGATTTTTCTGATTTTTGTAAGTCAGTCGCTGCTAGTCAATGCAATTATCTTCACCGTTGTAATTTTTGTGATAAACGCAGGGCTTTACAAATTGCTTATATTGCGGTTTCCCAGAATGCTTGCTCGTATTGAATAAAGTTCATGGTGTTTCACGTTAGATACTGTATAATTAATATATTACAGACTGAAGGAGAGATACATTATGAAATGGGTTACAAGATCGAGAGTTCATGTTGACAGGGTAGCCTGTCCATGGTTGATAAAAAGATTCGTAGATACAAAAGCAGAGATAATTTTTGTCGCAAGGGATTTGGTCCCTGAAATTGCAGAAAAAGAAGGAGCAATACCATTTGACACCGGTCCGGTTGAACTTGGGCATAAGGACGGACATTGTACTTTTGTTACTATTATAGATGCATATAACCTGGGTGGCGATCCGGCTTTAATGATGCTTGCCGATGTAGTGGATGCCGCAGATACAGACAGACTTGATGAAAATCCATATGCCCGCGGTCTTGAAGCGATAGCGGTAGGATTCGGCATGCTGTTCCCGGATGATTATGAAAATCTGGAATATCAGTTTTTAGTTTATGATGCCTTTTATAACTACTTTAAATTACAGGCAAGTAAAAAATAATTGAATAAAAAAACATACATAAAAGAAAAAGCGAAAAAAGCAGGAATCAATTCCAGTATGCTCTCCATGATTCTCATGGTGGTATTTATTGGTTTCGGTGAAAAAATGGGCGAACGGTTCCTGCCTCTTTATATTATGTCCCTTGGGGGAACTGCAGTAGCCGTGGCATCGTTGAATACCATGGATAATTTGCTCAGTTCTTTTTATTCATACCCCGGCGGATGGGTTTCGGATAAAGTCGGCTATAAGAAAGCCCTTATAATTTTCACTCTGATAGCCTTATTTGGATATTTGATTGTAATATTTATTCCAACTTGGCAGTCTGTTCTGATAGGAGCTATATTTTTTATAGCATGGACAGCGATATCCCTGCCTGCGATTATGAGTATGGTTTCAAAAACCATGGCAGTAAACAAGCGCGTCACCGGCGTCACCATACATTCATTTGTACGAAGGATTCCTATGGCTCTTGGCCCGATAGCAGGTGGGCTCCTTATTGGCGCCTACGGTGAAATAACAGGAATCAGGGTTGCATTTTCGATAGCATCGGTATTAGCGTTGATATCCATAGTGTTCGTGTATAAATTTATGCCGGATGATAAGAGTATAAAACCAAAGTCACGTGGTTTCTTAAAAACAATAAAAAACCTGAAAGGTCCCCTTAGAATACTTTTAATTTCAGACATATTAATTAGATTCGCAGAACAGATACCATATGCATTTGTTGTTATATGGGCCGTAACTCTAAATGGCCTGACGCCGGTTAAGTTCGGTGTGCTGACAATGATTGAAATGATTACTGCAATGGTTATTTACATACCTGTTGCCTATTTTGCCGATAAGTATAGGAAGAAGCCATTTATACTCATAACATTTATGTTTTTCACATTATTCCCGCTGGTGTTGATTTTTTCAAAAACTTTCGGGATGCTGGTTGTTGCGTTTATTATACGGGGAATGAAGGAATTCGGAGAACCGACCCGGAAAGCGCTCATAATGGATTTGGCCCCGGAGGCTGAAAAAGCGGGCACATTCGGAGCATATTATATGGTAAGGGATATTTTTGTATCCGCTGCCGCGTTTGGAGCGGCTTTCTTGTGGAATGTTTCGCCGGAAGTTAACTTTACAGTCGCCTTTGCTTTCGGCATTATCGGATGCATCATATTCGCTGTCTACGGAAAAGACTCAAAAACCGAAAATCCTGAAGCAATTACAACAAAACAGCAATAAAACAAACGTTCGAATAGTAACAACCATCCATACATCCCTGGGATGTATGGATGATTGTATACCCCGGGGATATCAGATTGTTCAAAGATTTAGGAGCATTTTCTTGACAGTACAACCCATAATCTATAAAATGAACTTTAGTATGTAATATTAAAATAATTTAAATAGCATATGAACATTGAAAAAATAATAAGGAGGTGTCGCAATGCAATTAATATATATATTAATTGGCGCTGCTTTACTGATAATGGTTTCTATCGGAGCTTTTCTGATAGGAGTGGCAAAGGCGAATAAACAAACTGAGAAAAAAGTTGGGGATGCCAAAACCCATGTTCAGAAAATATTAGCTGAAGGCGAAAAAAATGCCGAAGCGAAAAAACGTGAGATTCTGATTGAAGCAAAAGAAGAAATTCATAAAAGTAAAGTAGACTTAGAAAGAGATTTAAAAGAAAGACGCAGTGATATATTGCGCATGGAAAAAAGAATTCTCCAGAAAGAAGAAAATATAGAGAAAAAACTGGATTCTCTGGAGCAAAAGGAAGAACATTTAAATAAAAAAGTCAGAAAAATAGAAGAAAGGGAAAAGGAAGCAACGGAACTGCTGCATAAACAGCTGGAAAAACTTGAAAAAATAGCCGGCCTTTCCATTGAAGAAGCAAAAAACTATATGCTGAGTCTTCTTGAAGATGAGATGAAGCATGAAAAGGTTGTTGTTCTAAGAGAATATGAAAGCAAAATAAAAGAAGAAGCCGAACAGCTATCCCAGACCATTGTGGCGACAGCCATACAGAAATGTGCCCCGGATTTCGTGGCAGAATCAACTGTATCGGTAGTTGCACTCCCCAATGATGAAATGAAGGGGAGAATAATAGGCAGGGAAGGGCGTAATATAAGAACCCTTGAAACCATGACAGGAATTGATATTATAATCGATGATACACCTGAAGCGGTTGTACTATCCGGATTTGATCCCATCAGAAGGGAAATTGCAAGGATTGCACTTGAAAAACTCATTCAGGACGGAAGGATTCATCCTGCCAGAATTGAAGAAATGGTCAACAAGGCGCGGAAGGAAGTTGAAAACACCATCAAAAAAACCGGTGACCAAGCTGCCTTTGATGCAGGTGTATTCGGACTTCATCCCGAACTTATAAAATTAATAGGCCGTCTCAGATACAGAACTAGTTATGGACAAAATATCCTTAAGCATTCACTTGAAGTTGCTTCGCTTGCAGCGGTTATGGCAGCTGAATTGAATATTGATGTAAAAACCGCCAAACGGGCAGGGTTGCTGCATGATATTGGAAAAGCGGTTGATTTTGAGATGGAAGGTTCTCATGTAACCATCGGCGGAAATATTGCGAAAAAGTACAAGGAAAATGAAATAATCATCAATGCGATTATGTCTCATCACGGTGATGTTGAACCAACGAATGTTATTTCCATGCTGATACAGGCGGCAGATGCAATATCAGCAGCCAGGCCGGGTGCCAGAAGAGAAACCCTTGAGGCATATGTTAAGAGAATTGAGAAACTTGAAGAAATTGCAGACTCATTTGACGGCATAGAAAAATCGTATGCTGTCCAGGCTGGCAGGGAAATCCGTATAATGGTAAAACCGGATGAATTATCAGATGATGATATTGTCCTGAAGTGCAGGGAAATAGTCAAGAAGATTGAAGATGAACTTGATTATCCCGGCCAGATAAAAGTAAATGTTATCAGAGAGACAAGAGTAACGGAATTTGCAAAATAAAAGAAACGCGGCCACGCCGCGTTTTTCTTTTTAGGCAATTAATCCCTATGGATAAATTGTCCTAAAACAAGAAATTGTCCCATGGACAAATGACCTGCGGAGGTTATATGAGACTGGTTTTTATCGGAGACGTTTGTTATAAACCGGGGAGAAAGTTTCTGACGGAACGGCTTAAGGATATTCTTAATAAATACGAAGCCGGATTTTGTGTTGTAAACGGTGAAAATGCTGCAGGTGGAAAAGGAATTAACCTTGCTGTTGCAAAGGAAATATTTGAAGCCGGAGCTGATGTTATTACCACCGGCAATCATATATGGGCAAAAAAGGAAGTTTTCAATTTTATCGAAAGCGAAAAGCGTGTCCTGAGACCGCTTAATTATCATAAGAATAATCCGGGCAGGGGTCACATCATCATTAGTAAGGATGATGTTAAACTGGCGGTGGTAAATCTAAGCGGACGCGTGTTCATGGAACATTGCAACTGCCCCTTTGAGGCTATGGAAGAAGTGCTCCCGGAAATAAAAAAAGAAACTAAGGCGGTTTTAGTGGATTTTCATGCGGAAGCAACAAGTGAAAAAGCAGCTTTCGCATGGAATTTTGACGGGCGCGTGAGCGCTGTAACAGGAACCCATACTCATGTTCAGACAGCCGATGAAAGAATACTTTCATTCGGTACTGGCTTTATAAGCGATGCAGGAATGACAGGACCTTTCGAGGGTATAATCGGGGCTGACCGAGAAACTATAATTAACAAATTTACCACCGGGATACCGGCATACTTCACTCAGCAGACCGGACGGCGCCAACTAAACGGCGTATTTATGGAAATTGATGAAACGAACGGGAAATGCACACGGATAGAGAGAATTTATGAAATTGAAGACTGAGACATTCAAAGCGAAATCCATGCTGTGGTTTATCATAGTAATAGTGATGCTGGCCATGGACAGATTAACAAAATACTATATATCTACAACTATGGAAATCGGTGAAAAGGCAAGTGTCGTCAATAATTTTTTCTACATCACGCACCACACAAACAAAGGTGCGGCATGGGGGATTTTCCACAATGCGGATATGACTCTGATTCTCGGCATTATGAGCGTTGTTGTGTCAATAATAATGATTTTTATATTTTTTAAATTTGATATGTGGCCGGTTCATCTGTCTTTTGCAATGATTATCAGCGGAGCACTTGGAAATGCATACGGAAGGATACTCCACGGCAAGGTCACGGACTTTCTCGATTTCTATATCTTCGGGTATGACTTTCCTATTTTCAATGTGGCGGATATGATGGTTACCGTTGGGACGATTATATTAGTGGTATATATTATATTTTTCTATAAAGAACCGGAAAAAACCGCTATTGAAGAAACGGATCCAAAATCTATTCAGAAAGCAAATGATGAGCAATAAAAAGATAATAATCAGTGATATAAAAGATAGAAGATTGGATGCATACCTTGCGGAAGAAATGGAAGGCATGTCCAGATCATATGTTCAAAAACTTATTTCCGAAGGAATGGTTTTTGTTAACGATAAGATTCAAAAAGCCAAATTTAAAATCAAAATAGGTGACACCATATTAATAAATATCCCCGAGACTGTCGAATACGAAGCAGCGGCTCAGGATATACCGATTGAAATTCTATACGAGGACAAACAAATAATCGTGGTTAATAAAAGCAGAGGCATGGTGGTTCATCCTGCCCCCGGCAACTATGAAGGAACGCTTGTTAATGCGCTTTTGTACCACTGCGACGGCAGGCTCTCATCAATAAATGGTGTAGAACGGCCCGGGATAGTGCATAGGATAGATAAAAACACCTCCGGAATTCTGGTCGTGGCAAAAACAGATATAGCCCACAGGTTTTTGAGTGAAAAATTTGCCGTCCATGATATTGACCGCCGGTATATTGCAGCTGTAAGAGGTGTTATAAAAGAGAATGGAGCAAGGATTGAAGCACCGGTCGGAAGACATCCGGGAGACAGGAAGAAGATGGCTGTCAACATAAAAAACGGTAAATTTGCAGTAACGCATTTTATAGTGGAAAAGAGATATAGAAAAGCTACCTTGATAACTGCCAGACTGGAAACAGGAAGAACACACCAGATAAGGGTGCATCTGGCATATATTGGGCATCCCGTAATAGGAGATGAAACATACGGAGGTTTAAAAAAGGGGCACTCTATAAAAGGGCAGGCGTTGCATGCAGCGTTGTTGGGGTTTGAACACCCGCTTACCAGGGAGAAGATGGTTTTTGAATCAGAACCTCCCGAAGAGTTCAAAAAATTACTGGAAGAACTTGAAAATGAATAATAGGTTTTCACGCACAGAGGCAATGATTGGGAAAAAGGCAATGAAAAAGCTTGCCGGCAGCACCGTATGCATTTTTGGCGTCGGGGGAGTGGGTTCATATGCTTTTGAGGCTATCGTGCGCGCCGGTGTGGGAAACATTGTAATTGCAGACCATGCAAAAGTGAATAAAACCAATATCAACAGGCAGCTTATAGCCCTTGAATCAACGGTGGGGATAAATAAAACCTCAGTTGCCGCAGCCAGAGCGGTTGATATAAATCCAAAAGTTAAAATAGCAACCTATGATGAGTTTGCCGATGAAGATAACATTAGTGAAATAGTGCCCGGTAATACGGATTACATCATTGATGCGATTGACTCGGTATCATCCAAACTGAGTCTCATTGAATTTGCCCGGAATAAAGAAATACCAATAATAAGCTGCATGGGTACAGGCAATAAACTCCATCCTGAAAAACTGATGGTGTCAGACATATTTAAAACCACAACGGACCCCCTGGCCAGGATAATGCGTTCAGAATTGAAAAAGCGCGGAATAAAAAAACTAAATGTAGTTTGGTCTGACGAAATTCCGGTTGTTAGAGGAGAAGCACTTCCAGTGAATGACAAAGGTAAAAAAGTTCCCGCCAGCATATCGTATGTGCCTGCATCCGCAGGCCTGTTAATGGCATCCGTAGTGGTTAACGATTTAACAGGCTCTTAATGAAATATGGTATAATTACCGTGCTTATCACTGATGCATTAACGTGGTAAAGAGCAGGTCCGGAGGAGATTATGAACTCAAAAATAAAAAACGAACATATAGATAATTTATTCAAAGCAGTACTCGAATTAAAAAATACAAAGGAATGCTACATGTTTTTTGAGGACATATGCACCGTAAGCGAATTGAACGCTATAGCCCAAAGACTTGAGGTTGCGCAAATGCTTCAGGCTGGCAGCACTTATTCAAAAATTTCAAAGGAAACAGGCGCAAGTGCCGCTACCATCAGCAGAGTCAACAGATGTCTGCATTACGGCGCAGATGGCTATACTTTGATACTTAAAAGACTTGCAGAAAAATATGGAGAAAAATAGCAGTGAAAAAACTTTTTGAAAAGATAATGGGTTCTTACAGCGACAGGGAACTTAAGCGGATAACCCCCATAGTTGATAAAATTGAATCCTATGAAGAAACAATGAAAGCTATGAGCGATTCTGAGCTCAAGGCTTTTACCGATACATATAGGAAAAGACTTTCCGATGGCGAAACCATGGACGACATACTTCCCGAAGCATTTGCGACGGTCAGGGAAGCAGCTGTCAGGGTATTGGGACAAAGGGCTTTTAGAACACAGCTCATCGGCGGTATCGTCATACATCAGGGAAGAATAGCAGAGATGAAAACAGGCGAAGGAAAAACCCTGATGGCGGTATTTTCGCTTTATCTGAATGCACTCGGGAACAAGGGTGCTCATCTGGTAACGGTAAATGATTACCTGGCTTTATATCAGGGCGAGATGATGGGCAAGGTTTATGATTTTCTTGGATTAACCACCGGTATCATAATCCACGGCAGGAGCACGGAAGAACGCCGAGCAGCGTATAATTGCGATATCACATATGGCACTAATAATGAATTCGGTTTTGATTATCTAAGGGACAATATGGTAATTCATAAACAGAACATGGTTCAAAGGGATCATATTTACGCAATTATCGATGAAGTCGACAGCATACTTATAGACGAAGCAAGAACGCCGCTTATAATCTCAGGTCCGGGCGAGAAATCCACGGACATGTATGAAAAAGCCAATACATTCGCAAGGATGCTGTCAAAAAAAGTCTTTGCCGAAACCGATGACAAAAAGGAAGAAGACGATTATGAAGTTGACTATATCGTTGACGAAAAAGCGGGCAGCGCCACCCTCACCGAACAGGGATTAGCCAGGGCGGAACGGTATTTTGGAGTGACAGGTATAGCTGATCCTGAAAACATGACACTGATGCACCACATCAATCAAGCGCTCAAGGCACACGGAACAATGAAGCGCGAGAAAGAGTATGTGGTTAAAAATAATGGAGTAATTATAATAGACGAATTTACGGGAAGGATGATGTACGGGCGCCGTTATTCAAATGGCCTCCACCAAGCAATAGAAGCTAAAGAAGGTGTAAAGGTTGAACGCGAAAGCAAGACGCTGGCAACCATTACTTTCCAGAATTATTTCAGAATGTACGATAAGCTGTCGGGTATGACAGGTACGGCTCTTACCGAGGAAGAAGAATTCCGTGAAATATACGGATTGGACTGTATCGAAGTTCCTACAAATATGCCGATGATTCGATTCGACGCACCCGATTCCGTTTACAAGACCCAAAAAGGTAAATTTGAAGCAGTATTGAAAGAAATTCAGGAAGCACACTTAAAACAACAGCCTATACTGATAGGTACAATATCAATCGAAACGTCGGAATTTCTCAGCACTTTGCTAAGGCGGAGAGGTATAAGGCATGAGGTCCTGAATGCGAAATACCACGACCGTGAAGCGGAAATAGTAGCACAGGCAGGACGCGTGGGATCCGTTACCATCGCTACCAATATGGCAGGAAGAGGAACCGATATCATGCTTGGCGGGAACCCCGAATTTACAGCTCTTCAGAAATTGCGTAAAGAGGGATATGACGAGCATTTTCTGATACAGGCGACGGGATTCAACGAAACATCCGATGAGGAAATTATAATAGCAAGAAAGAAATTCAGAGAATACGAAAATAATTTCAAAGAAGATTTAATTAAGGATAAACAAACTGTCATTGATGCAGGAGGTCTTTATATAATCGGAACGGAGCGACACGAATCCAGGAGAATTGACAATCAGCTCAGAGGTAGAAGCGGACGACAGGGGGACCCTGGGAAATCAAAGTTTTTCATTGCCCTTGATGACGATCTGATGAGGCTTTTCGGACAGGACAGGCTAAAGGGTATTGTAAATGCCCTTGGACTTCCGGAAGATGTGCCGATTGAGCATAGATTACTCTCAAATGCCTTAGAAAGCGCTCAAAGACGCGTCGAGGGAAAGAACTTCAATATAAGGAAGCATGTGCTTCAATATGATGATGTTATGAATAAGCAAAGAGAAGTTATCTACGACCAGAGGGGAAAAGTCCTCAACGGCGATAATCTCAGCGACATCTATGTGGGAATGATGAAAAGTATTGTGGATTCCACGGTAGTTGCATATTGTTCTGAAGAAGAAGATTCCAAAAAGTGGGATTGGTTCAGCATACTCGCATTTATTAACAATACATTCCCGTCGGAAACACCGATTGAAATTCCTGAAGATGACAGGAGTGGATTGTTTTCTGAAGCTCTGACAACAATCCTTTTTGATGAAGTCAGGGAAAAATATGTCACAAAAGAAAAGGAAATGACTGAAAAGACCATGAGAGAAGCTGAAAGAGTAATTCTTCTCAGAGTCGTTGACGATAAATGGATGGACCATATCGATGCTATGGATCAGCTCAGGCAGGGTATTGGCCTTCGGGCATACGGACAGAGGGATCCGGTGGTGGAATACAAATTTGAAGGGTTCGAGATGTTTGAAGAAATGAATGCTGCTATCAGGGAAAATGCCGTGAAAGTAATACTTGGGATAAAAGCGCATAAACCGGAATCTTTGAAACCACGGCAGCGATCCATGAACATGAATGCATCCCACGGTTCAAAGGGTTCCATCAGGACAAAACGAAGCGTAGCGAAAGTCGGAAGAAACGACCCTTGCCCGTGCGGCAGCGGTAAAAAATACAAGAAATGCTGTGGAGCCGGATAATGAATTATAATGAAGCTGTTGATTTTATCAATAACGCCGCTGTTTTTGGTAGCAAACTTGGTCTTGAAAATATAAGAAAACTTTTAGAACTTCTTGGTAATCCCCAGGACAATCTTAAAATAATACATGTAGCCGGAACCAACGGAAAAGGATCTGTTTGCTCATATATAAGCCATATACTTGTTGCTGCCGGATACAAAACCGGATTATTTACATCGCCGTATCTTGAAAAATTCACTGAACGTATGCAGGTTGATTTTAACAACATTCCCGACGACAAGCTGATTGAATATGTTGGGATTTTACAAGAAAAAATCGCAATAATGACAGGGGAAGGTTTTAACCACCCCACTTTCTTTGAACTGAACACTGCCATAACACTAATGTATTTTAATGAGATGAAGTGTGATGCTGTGGTTTTAGAGACGGGTCTCGGGGGAAGATTTGATTCTACGAATATTATTAAGAACCCGGTGCTTTCGGTTATTACAACAATTGGTTACGACCATATCGCCATACTGGGGGACACTCTGGGGAAAATCGCTTTTGAAAAAGCCGGTATAATAAAAACCGGATGCCCTGTTGCGCTCTATGGCGATAATGATGAAGAAGCAGTTTCTGTCATAAAAGCAAGGGCTTTGGAATCCAGTTCGGAAATACATATATCAGATTTTAGTAAAATAAAAAACATTAAAATACTTGAGTCCGGGTACTCTTTTGATTATAAAAATCTTAAGAACTTGAAAACCGGCATGCTCGGAATTCATCAGATTAAAAATGCATGCCTTGCGGCGGATGCAGCTGAAATTATAAGCAACAATAAGCTGGCTGTAACTGAGAATGACATAAGACACGGACTTTTGAATACCAGTTGGCCCGGAAGAATTGAAATTGTAAACAAAAATCCGCTTATAATATGCGATGCCACCCACAATCCACAGGGAGCCGAAGTATTGAAAAGAACTATTAATGAACGGTTCGAAGGTAAAAATATCGTATATGTCATGGGGGTTATGAAAGATAAAAACTACGAAGAAATGGCTAAAATCGTTCTTAAAGACGCATACGGAGCGGTTACAGTGACGCCAAAGTGGCACAGGGCGCTGGATGCTCAAATATTGCTGAAAACAGTTAAAAAATATTGTAAAAACTCTTATGCTGGTGATACAATTGAAGAGGCTGTAATAACGGCCCTCAAATTAGCTGGTGGTGATGGTGTTGTTTGTACATTCGGGTCGTTGTATTATATTGCTGATGTTAAGAAATATGTCCGGGAGAATTTAAGTGGATAGGAATGACATCCTAAAAGACCTTAAAAAAATTGACCTGAGTCTTATTAAAAAATCAGACATCAGGATGTTTGAGAACGAAAAAATAGCCGTTGAACACTATAACGATGCCGTTGATAGTATTTTGGAAGGGAATACAGACATTGCCGGTATAAAATTAAAAAAAGTCCTTTCGCTCTCTCCTGATTTTTCTGAGGCCGCACAGCTCCTTGAACGCCTTACAGATTATGATAATATCCACAGCATAGGAGATAAAATTTACGAAAGTATGCACGGGCGGGATGTTAATGTCAAGAAACTTGCGTATTCAAAAAGAAATCTGCCGCAGATGCTTAATATAGACCCCAGGGTACTGCTAAAAATGATTATAGTTCTCATAGTGATAGTCTTAACAATTGCTGCTTCAATTATGGTTTTTAAATTATTAGATAAAGAACCCGGTGCTACTGAAGAAAACAATGAAGTCACTTATTCGCAGGAAGAAGTAAATACTCTTAATAAAAGAATAGATGAACTTGAAAAAAGTCTTGCTAAAAGTGAAACGGAAACACAGGAAGTCCTGAGTGCATCCACAGGAAACCAGGCATTAACCGAGCAGCTTGAAGAAGAGAGAGATGCTCTTTTAGCGGAGCGCGACCTATATAGGGCAGCGGTACTGTTCGAACAAGAAAAATTCGTTTTGAGCGCAGATATAGCCAAAGGGCTTGAGGCAGAAGCATATAAAGGAGCGGAAAAAGAACTATATCACTCGGTTTATAACAAAGCTATTTTTCAGGCGGCTGACAGTCTTTATAAAATCGGCCTTAGCTTATACAGCCAGAAAGATTTTACAGGCGCTGTTGAAAATTTGGAGAGAGTAGATGAATATGCGCCTGAATTTGAAGAGCTGGGTAATTGTTATTATGTTCTTGCGAAAGCATATTATGAATTAGATAATGCAGCCAAGTCAATAGAGCTGTATGAATATATTGATATGAACATACCGACCTTTGAAAACGAGACAGGGCTTTTATATTACACTGGAAAAGCGTATCAGAAACTTGGCCGGTATGATAAAGCACGCGAGATGTACAACATGTTGATTTCAAGTTACCCGGACTCAACCTTGGTAGGATATGCCAAGGACCGGCTTAAGGAGATGCCGTCTGAATAGAGTTCATATAAGATGAATAAAGAGAAAAAACGCTAAATTAGGAAACATCCGCGACAAGTTAATAACTATTAAGAGGAATACAATATAAAAAGAGACACATAAGGAGGTATTTGTCTTGAAAAAATATAATCCATATGATAATTTTTTGGAAACAATTGAAGCCGCAGCAGGAATTCTGGGATTGAAAAAACCTGATTACGAGGCGATTAAGTATCCCGAGCGAGAGCTGAAAGTGGCCATCCCCGTAGAAATGGACGATGGCAGTGTTAAAGTGTTTGAAGGATACAGGGTCCAGCACTCAAGTACCAGAGGCCCGTGCAAAGGCGGAATCAGATATCATCCCGATGTTGATATAGATGAGGTTAAGGCCCTGGCAGCTTGGATGACGTTTAAATGCGCGGTGGTCAACATACCATATGGCGGCAGTAAAGGCGCTGTGAATGTAGATCCCCAGCAAGTATCAAAAAAAGAGCTTAAAAGACTTACAAGAAGATATACAGCAATGATTCTTCCATTGATAGGACCTGAAAGGGATATTCCTGCACCTGACATGAACACCAATGAGGAAATCATGGGATGGATTATGGACACCTACAGCATGTTCAAAGGATATACTGTCAGCGGGGTGGTTACCGGCAAACCTGTCGGTATAGGGGGTTCTGTTGGAAGAAGTACGGCAACAGGCCGCGGCGTTATGCTTGTCACCAAGGAAATCCTTCATAGGATTGGAATTCCTGTATACGACACGACAGTTGCTATTCAAGGAGCAGGCAAGGTAGGCGGAGTAGCTGCAAGGCTGCTTCACAAGGAAGGCATGAAAATTATAGCTCTCAGCGATATTTCCGGAGGTGTTCTGAATAAGAGGGGTCTTGATATTCCGAAAATCATGGATTTTGTAGATGGCGGCGGACTTTTGTCTGAATACAAGAATGGTGATTTTGAATATATAACAAACGAAGAGTTAATAACATGTGATGCATATGTTTTAATCCCTGCGGCTATGGAGAATCAGCTTAATGAAAAGCTTGCAAAAACTATAAAAGCAAAAGTTATAGTAGAAGGCGCCAACGGTCCTACGACTGTTGAAGCGGATAGAATATTGAATGAGCAAGGCGTCGTTATCGTACCGGATATTCTTGCAAATGCCGGTGGTGTCATTGTCTCATATTTTGAGTGGGTGCAGAACATACAGTCGCTCACATGGGATTTTGACGAAGTCAACAGAACTCTTGAAAAAATAATAATCCGGGCATTCAATCAAGTATGGGAAAAAATGCATGCAAAGGGAAGCACAATGAGAATGGGAGCATACATGGTAGCCCTGGAGCGGCTTGCGGATGCCAAGCGAATCAGGGGCATCTTCCCCTAATCCTGGCTGGCTAAATTTTCTTTACCGTCAGATAGTTATGTTAATCAGACGCTGGACTTGAAATTTATTCAACCAGCGTCTTTTATAACACTATCAAGAATACCCGTGTCTTTAGACGTGGGATGAATTGTAAAAATGTATCTTAAAGCGTGACATATGTCACGCCATAACATTGAATAATCACTTGTAAATAGACAAATGACAGAT
>JAUVJE010000104.1 GCA_030592355.1 Clostridia bacterium | reverse complement strand
ATTCTTACTGTCCTCCATTTATTTTATAATGCTATTATTGTTCATAAATGTGGCACAATTATGACTGTATTTATTTTTATTGATTTTATTTTGAGACAGGCAAATCAAGCATGCTGCCCATTGTCAGATCAAATTCATCCGGTATATATTTCGTATACCCCCCCGCTGGGTAAAAGGTTAGTTCTCCAGAATATATTTTACCATCGACCAGATAGAAATCCACCCGCAGAAAAGTGATGCCGAAAGCCAGAACCCGGGATAATTCAATCAGTTTATCCAGTTGATCAGGTTTTTGTATATTCCTGTCCGGGGCATTGGGATGCTTAATCCTTACATCGATAAATTCCCAGTCTGCGGTATAACTATTTCTTTTATAAACGGTGCTCTTGTCAAAATCGACGCTGATGAGTTTTGGTTCTCCATTAAAACAATAAAACCTGTAATCCCTCAGTTCATTGGTTTCCCTGTCAATCATATATTTCTCGCATATGATTCTGCGCTTAATGTTTTTGTATGCCCATTCCCTGAAATAGTAATGGTAATTTCTTTCCAGTTTTTTATTCAATGAGGTTCTGACGGCTTCAATGTCCGTGTTCTTTTTGTCGGTGCATATGAATGCACTTTTTGAATCATGGTTGCATTTTATGGCGAATTGACCGGGCAATTTACTGAAATCAATTTCATCAGCACTATCATACGTTCCAATCAATGGTATCAGATATTCTGCCCCTATTTTCTTTTCAATATATTTCCTAGCCTCGATTTTATCAGCCATCATACTATAAACCGGGTTGCGGTCATATAGTTTTATCCACTGCATTTTTTCATTGAATGTTCTCAGATTTGAAAAATCCAGCCTGCGCTTCATCCTGAATCTATACATTAACTTAAGATGAAGTTTATCAGGAAGGATATACACAAATGGCTTTCTGTACAAAAGTTTTATTAATTTCACTTAAAATAGCCTCCATAAAAGAAATTACTTATTTGATTATATCTGTGAAAACAGCATCAGGCAATAAAATGAAGTGATTTTTACATCAGGTCCTTTGGAAAATTTTTAGAATAACCCAATCCTTTAAATGCAAAGTCAAGCCTGTCTCTGATTTTCTCCAGTTTATCTTTTTTAACTTTGTACTTATTCGGTTTATATGTTTTTTCCTCATTTAGATATTTCATGAAATTTTCCAAATTGTTTTCATATCCCTCAATATTCAGCCGGGCATAAATTTGCCTGATTGTAATTAATGGGTCTCTTATAAATTCTTCATACTTAATTTCCATAAGATTATCTTTTGGTATTAGGTTTTTTTCATCAAAGTATTTCTTATACAACGCTTCATAAACAGCGAGCTGTGTTGTTTCAAGTTCTTCATCAGTCCCTATATACTGAAGGTCATACATAGGGAAGAAATTACCGTAAAGCTTTTGGGTGGAAAGGCATACTTCATATGGATTCCTATGGATATGGATAAATTTTGCATTGGGGAACATCTTAATCAGCACACCTATCCTTCCTGTATTTATGGGTGTCTTAATAAGAAGCTGTTTTCCATTAGCTGAATATGTAACTTTTTTCAATTCGCTGATATAAACTTTTTCCCAGCTTCTCAGCTGCCTTTTGCTTATGCCCATGAATAACCCGAATTTATAATAGTATTTATCAAAATTCCTGGGAAATGCGATGAAGTGAACCATTGAGTATAAGGATCTGTTGGCCACTGCATAATCTTCTTCCTGTGGAAGATCCAATGCTACTTTGATATTATCCATTGGTCTCTTCTTGGGAATTACCTTCTTTCCAAAAAAATGAAGGAAAGGCTTTAGTAAGATATATGTAGACGGGTGGTAAGTCTGAAGTATGTTAAAAAATCCGAATTGCTTATCCCTGGTAATCAGGTTGGCAAGAAATGTAGTGCCGCTTCTCCAGTGTCCGATAATGAAAATAGGATCCTTTTCAATTTTAGTGTTATTGATTTTCTTCCAGAAAAACAACTTTTGCATAATCAGAAAAGGAATACTAATTAAGTTGGAAAGAAGCAGAACAATAACCGTTGGAATGCTCTTTATATTAATAACGAATTTATTGTCAATCAACAATCTCAGGATAATAAAAAAGTTTCCTCCTTGAAGGTAATGCAGCTTAAGTTTTCGAAAATAATTCATATATGTTCCTTCTCACAATATTTTCTTTGCCAGTCAATTTCTGTCTTGACTTCATATAGTTTCTTAGACTTATTCATAGAATATTTTAACATACCAAACAAATATTTTCTAAGCCGGTTGATAGAGACTACATCAGAATCACCCATACTAATTACGTCTAATCCTAAAAATACTTAGAAATGGTGATATGAATCCGAGTCTGATAAACAAAGCAGACATTCCACAATATGAATGCCTGCTGTTAAATCACTGATATAATGTATGAATCGAATCCAAAAGCTGATAAACAGATATTCCTGATTGCATTCATTCTCTTCAATTAATCTATAAGCCCGATTTCCCGGTAATACTTTTCCGCTCCCGGATGCAATGGGATGGGCATGCCTTCCAATAAGCTGTCAATAGTTAGATTTGCAAGTGCGGAATGTATTAAACTTATATACTCAACATTTTCACAAATTGAACGGGTGACTTTATAAGCCGTCTCTTCAGGTGTCTGTAGCGAGGCTGCCATCATTGTAAAAGTGGAGAAACTATGAACGTTATTATCTGCGAAATTATAGCTGCCGCCCGCCAGTGTATGCGGATTATACCCATATTTATTATGCATAGTATTTATGATATCCTCTGACAAATCAAGCAAAACCATTTCTGTGTTTGTGGCAATCTGCATTAGGGCAGGTGTCGGGGCTCCGGCAACCGTCCATACCGCATCTAATACATCATCAGAAACCATCTCAATACAGTCCTTGTGATTTTTAGTATAAAGTTTGCATCCCCATTCCTCCAAATCCTCAAATGTAAGGTCATATTCGGACAGTAGCCGTGAAAGAGCTATCTGTGCATTCATATTATCTCTGCCAATAGATAATTTCAATGGAATTTTTTGACTTATGAATTCATCAAATGTAGTTATTCCAAATTTCTCTTTAACAAGAAATTGGCTCATCGAAGGATAAAAAACAGCTATGCCGCCCACGTTTTGCAATGGTTTTTCAAAACTTTCATTGCCCATTATTCCCTCATAGGCAATAGTTGTATGAGTTAATCCAAATTCAGTTTTATATTCTTCCATCCGAAATAGGTTTGAATAATTATTTCCCGGGGACACTTCCATAGTTGATCCGGGGTAATTCCTTCCCAGGCTTTCAGCAACTCCGGTCGCTAGCATAAGCCAAACACCGGTGGGATTACCATGTGCAAATGAAGTCCTTACAGGGACATCAGAAGACTCTTTCTCACTACTGTCTTTACACCCGGTTGCCATAGTCAGCGATAAGATCAATATTATCCCTACTAGTAAATTACCTTTTTTCATTGAGTACCTCCATATTTTTAATATATTTATCAAGCAATACATAAATTATAACACTTGCCAAAATCACTATTGCTGTAATTATCATTATCCAGTTTCCTACAACAATCAAAATCCCCGCTACTGCGAGTAAAACCCGTATTAGATATCCTGTCTTATGCCCAAAGAACCAACCTTCTAATCCCATTGCAAGAATACCGGTTCCAATCAAAGCAGCTATAAAGGCAACCAACATTTCAATAAGCGAACCATATTGAAGGATGGCCGGTCTGAATATAAATACGAAAGGAAGGATATATGCAACAGCTCCTACTTTCATAGACATAAACCCCACCTTCATAGGAGGCGCCCCTGCAATAGCTGCCGCCGCATATGAGGTTATGGCAACGGGCGGCGTTATTGTGGCCATAGCGGCAAAAAACAGTATGAACATGTGAACACTTAATGGTTCAAAACCCAAACTTACCAAAATCGGGGCCCCAAGCACAGCCGCAATCAAATATGATGATGCTATATTCATGGCAAGGCCAAGGAATAGTGTGACCAGCATAATTGTTATCAGTGTTAAAGTAACCGAAATATCCGCAACATACATAAGATATGAACTCATCTTAGCTGTCAACCCAGTAAGATCGATGACCCCGACTAAAATACCGCACATGGCCATCGTAGATACTATCATGACCCCTCTGCCAACCGCTGTTTTCATTGAGTCCATTATAAGCCTGAACGTCAAAGGTCTTCTCCTGTTTAGCAAACCCAGGACAATCATTATCACTATTGTTTCTAATCCTGCTTTGGCTGCAGACCTACCTGACATCAGTCTGTATATCAGGTATCCCAAAGGTATGAAAAAATTGTAGCCTTTTAAAAGAAGTGAGTAAAACTTTTCCTTTGTTATTATTACTGTGCCGCCGATTCCATCTTTTCTTGCTTTAAAGTCAACGGCAAAAAAAAGTGCCGAAAAATATATAATAGCCGGGAGAATTGCCCTTTGTATAATTTCAAAATATGGAATTCCCACAACATCTGACATAACAAATACCACTGAACCCATTATCGGCGGCATAAATATTCCACCCACGGAAGCGCAACTTTCAACACATGCTGCATATTCGCTGCTGAATCCGCTTTTTTTCATGGCCGGTATGGTCAATGCACCGGTGGTTGTTGCATTGGTAAGAGCTCCCCCCGATACCATTCCGAACATAGCTGAAGAAATTATTGCTACCTTGCCAATACCGCCTTTTCTTTTACCGGCAATTATAGATACAAAATCAAAAAGGAAATCACCCGCCCCGGTATTTTTAAACAAAGCACCAAATAAAAGAAACACCATTATCTTCCCTGTAGCTATGCCCAATGTAGCTCCCCAAATACCGAAATCCGACAAAAACAATCCATCTACGATATAGTCAATGTCATATTTCAAGTGCCCGAATCTGCCTGGTACCACATGCCCGAAAAACATATATATAAGTGCCAGCAAACTCAATCCCGGGAGCCATGGTCCTATGATTCTCCTTGTTCCTTCAAATAAAATAAAAATCGCAATTGCACAGAAAATAACATCGGTAACCATAACCGGATCAACAAAGACAAGCCTATGCAGAATACGATTAAAATTAATGCCTATGTAAATACTTACACCGAAGGAAAGGGAAGCTAATATCCAGTCAAAAACAGGAATTGTCTTATCTTGTTTAACTCCGGGGGTTTGGTAACTAATAAAAATAACAGCATAGAAAAGTCCAAATGCAATAGCCCTGTGCAATATAGGCTCAGGATAGAAAAGCACTGCAAAAATAAGATACAGTGCAGCAACTGTAGACAGAGAGTCTCTGATAATCAATGTAGTTCCGGACAAATTTCTTTTCATCCCATGCCCGGCAAGATATTTACGCATCCAATCCCCTCATAATTTCCACGAGTTTTTTTGTTATGATTCTTGCATCTTCCCCAATTACCATATCGTTATGATGGCAATCCATTTCAAATATTTTAAATCCTCTACCCATGGTTTTCCAATATTCATAGCTTTTTGATTTGCCGGACATTCCTCTTTTAGCTTTAAAATAGTGAATTGTCCCATCATAAAAAACCGGTTTATATTCTTGATATGCATAACCCAGCGCTCCTGTGCTTCTTGTTATTCTCATGAGAAACTTATTATTCTTTTCTGCTGCAAATCTGTATATTTTTTTTGCTTGCACCAAAGCAACAAGCGAAAAGATGTTTAAGAATTTTCTGCCTACAAGATACATTTTTTCACTGAAAGACCGTTCTCTGAGCTGGTCAATGCTTTCTGCTATTGTCCTGATTAGTCGCCATAATAATTTACCTCTTTTTCTCTGTGCGGTTTTACTTCTGTTTTTGGGTGCAGAATCGAACATTGCCAGCAAACCTACATCGTTTCCCTCTTTCTTTAGTTGAGAAGCAATTTTAAATGCCAGCACTCCTCCCCAGCAATTTCCACATATATAGTATGGGCCATCAGGATAAAGCCGCTTGATTTCTTCAATATACTTATCAGCTAAATAATCAAATAAGAGCGGTTGCGGCCATGATGTTTTTCTTGTTTCATAACGAAGTGCATAGACAGGTCTGTCCTTTTCCATATATTTACCAATAAACCTATATGTAGTCGCATCTCCTATACCGGAATGAACACAAATCAACGGACTCTTACCTCCTGATGCTTTAACAGGAACCAAGTATTTAAAATTACTCTTTTTAAATCTATCGTTATCAATAAACCCTGATATCCCGCTCAAGGTCCCGTCGTCAAATAATATATCCACAGGCAGCCTGACACCAAATTTGTTCTCAATTTCACCAAGGACTACGGCTCCGTTGAGGGAATCTCCTCCAAAGTCTGTAAAAGTCGCATTCTTATCATTTATTTTTGTTTTAAGTGTGCTTTTCCAAATTTTCAGTAGTTTTTTCTCAGTATCAGATAATTCTTTCTTATTTAAGCCTTTCGTAAGTTTTTCCTGCCCAGGATAAATTTTCTTTAGTATTTCATACAGCTGTTTTCTCTGAATTTTGCCATTTTTACTGTTTGGGATGGCATCTGCCACATAAAGCAAAGTTGGCATTTTATATGCCGGAATAAAGTCCTTCAAAAAATTCCTCATCATTGCTAATGTAATAGATTCTTCCTGCTTTAAAACAATAATCGCACCGGCATTTTCTGATTCATAATCATTTGGATAAGGGAATACGGCAGCCTCTCTGATTCCCGGGTGTTTCATAATCGCGCTTTCAACTTCATATGGTGAGATTTTTTCTCCACCGCGGTTAATCATTTCCTTAATTCTACCGGTAATAAATATATATCCATCTTCATCAATATAACCCAAATCGCCTGTATGGAACCATTCACCTGTAAAGTATATGCTGTTATCTATACCTTCGTTTTCATACCCCGGGAATACTGTATCCCCCCGTACAAGAATTTCTCCATTTAAAATTTTAACGTCAAGTCCGGTTGAAATCCCCGCAGAACCTTCTTTATATACTTTATGCGCATTATAGGTTCCTGCAATATTTGTGGTTTCTGTCAATCCGTAACTTTGATCAATGGGAATTTTGAAAAATGCCTCCATATATTCTTTCAGGTTTCTTGATAAGGGAGCTCCGCTAGTGCGCGCAAATCTAAGCTTGGTAGCTACAGGCTTTACACCGTTTTTTTCAATATAACCTGTGTAAGAGGATAGTATCGCGGGGGTTGCAGAAAAATTTGTAACTTTAAATTCTGTTAATTGTCTAAGGAAATCAGCATGGTTGAATCCACCGGCCAATACTACTGTACCACCCGCGCACAGTGTTCTCATTGTTAAAGAAAAGGATAAAGTTTTATACATCTTTGTTAGAACCAGTGTAATATCTTTCTCTGAATAGGCATAACCTTTTATAAATCTATCGGCGGCAGCCATAAACGCCGAAGCTGTTGTCGGAACAACTTTCGGGGTGCTTGTGGTGCCGGAAGTTGTCCTGATAAATGCAAAATCCTCTTTGCCTTTATTTCTTTCTATAAGATTATTATCAGGTAACTTAGCAATTATCAATTCATCCAAACCTAATTCTCTCTTAATTTTAATATTTATGATTCCTATCCCTAATTTTTCAGCAACATCACAAACAGGAGTTCCGTCGTTAATTGTTGCAATGTAATCTACTTTTAGTAAATTGAAAATTGAATTATAATATTCCTGTGATAAATCAGGTTCAAGCAATATTAGCACGGAATAATCCAGAACGGGCAGGGCCGTTAGGGCAGTTGGCAATTCACTATCATCAATAATAGCTATCCTGTGGTAAGGACGAATGGAAGAATTTATTATAAACTTTTTTACTGTGTCATATGAAGAAGTGAACTCTTCGTAGGTAATAGAGCTTCCGTCTTTATTGTATATGGCAGGTTTATCACCATTAATAGAAGAATACCTGCGGATTCTATTAATTAGATTCGTTTTCTGTGAGAGTGTTTTTCCCATCATATACCCTACCCAACTGTCTATTAGAGTCATCAATGTCTACATAATTATACTATAATATAACTATTATTTACACCCTGCCATGCATACTCTTTTAGTTATAAAAAGTATCAAAACATATGCCTTCAGCTTTTTATAAGCAGCTGCTCATGTGTGAAAATCTTTGACAATCTTTCGGGAAATATTTATAATGTCAGCAGGTTAAGACAATGATATTTGCAATGATAAACTCTGCTGAATTTTATTGGAGAATACGATGAGAAAGATATATGATCCCCAAAAAAAGAATGACTTGAACTCCCGCTGGAGACAGAGGATGCTTCCGCCGTATGAAACATTAAAAAGACTGGGTATTAAGAGTAGCGATACGGTAGCCGATATAGGCTGCGGCATAGGTTATTTTTCGATTCCGGCTTCCGAATATGTAGATGATAATCCTGTTTATGCCCTTGACATATCAATCGAGATGCTTAATGAGTTAAAAAACAGGAGTCAAACAAAAAAGATTATCACCATCAATACAGAACCATATGATTTCAAAATAAACGATAATTCAATCACTTTTGCTTTATTAGTGAGCGT